>JANXQG010000419.1 GCA_025356915.1 Planctomycetota bacterium
TTTAACCTTGCGGAGAGAGGGTGTGAAGGGTGAGGGAGGTGGGAAAAGGGTGGGAAGGGTGTGAAAGGTGAGAAGGGAATAAAGAGGTCGGATCGCGCAACTTCATCTGGGGAATGAAAGGAGGTAGAATGGATCGAATCATGAATTTTGAAAGCTGTAACGATCTTGGATCCAACATGTGCGGCACAATACCCATTCCGACGCCTACTAATAACCTCCGGCGGCTTCCCTTCACACCCTTCTCACCCTTCTCCCTCTTCACACTTTTCTCCCTCTCCCTCCTCTCCCTCCTCTCCCTCCTCCTCGCCGGATGCACTTCTCACGACTCGGCATCGCAGGGTGAATACGGTAAGCGGCTGGCGGGCGTGAAGCTGCGACTGGTTGTGGTCGATGATCCGGCGATTGCTACCGCGATACGCGGATTACGAGACGAGTGGAACGCCCAAACCGGTTCCGAAGTCGAAGTGATCGAGACCACGGAGGAGCAAATCGCAGACGCCGAGACTCTGCCGGGCGATGCCGTGATCTGCCCTGAATATCTGCTAGGCCCTCTGGCCGAAGCAAAACGCCTGGCCCCCCTGCCTCGAAGCATCACCCGCGATCCCCAAGGCCCGTGGTCGCAAACCTTTGAACTGTTACGGAATCTGGAAGCCGCCTGGGGCAACGAAATTTACGGCGTGCCGCTCGGCTCGCCGGTCTTTTGCTGCTATTACCGGGCCGACTTGCTGGAAAGACTGCATCGCAAGCCGCCTAAGACTTGGAGAGAATATGAAGAGTTGGCCCGACTCCTCCGCGAGGAAGGGGCCAAGTCCGACGGATTGACCGCCGGCGGCGCGAAGTACGGAACGGTCGAACCGCTGGCCCGCGGTTGGGCGGGGCTTGTTCTCTTGGCCCGTGCTGCGGCATACGCCAAAGAGCGAGATGACTATACGACACTGTTTGATGAGAAAACGCTCGAACCGTCCATCGCCGGGCCGCCCTTCGTGCGGGCACTGGAGGAACTGGTCGCGGCCGCAAAACTCGGACCGCCCGAGCAGCTCGATTTCGATCCGGCCGCAACCCGGGCCGAATTCTGGAAAGGCAGTGCGGCAATGGCCATCAGTTGGCCAACTGCGGCAAGAACCCTTGTCCCCGGCCCCTCTCCCAAAAGGGGAGAGGGGAGCGTGGTGCCTGCTACTTTCGCGGAGTTACCTGGCGCAACCGAGGTCTATCGGGCATCCAGTAACTCTTGGGAATTGCGCGGCGAAGATGCCGGCCAGCAAGTTCCGTTGCTCGGCATCGCTGGCCGCATGGGCGTGGTCCACGCGAAAAGCGAGCATGCCGACGCCGCGTTTGAGTTTCTGTTTTGGCTGACCGATCTCCAGTGGGGCAGCCAGGTCTTTGCCGCAAGTCCCGCGACGACGCTCTTCCGCCGTTCTCATGTCGCAGCGCCCAAGGCGTGGGTCGAGAGCAACGCATCGGCAACGGCCGCGCGGAAATATGCCGAGCAAACCGCGGAAACGCTCTCTCGGCGGCAGTTCCTCGCGTCGCTCCGCATCTTAGGCCGTGCGGATTACCTGGCGGCTCTCGATGAAGCCGTTCAGATGGCCGTGCGCGGTAAGAAAAAGCCGGCCGAGGCGTTGAAAACGGCCGCTCGGAAGTGGCGAGAAATCAACCAGCGGCTGGGTGTCGAGCGGCAACGCGCAGCGTACATGCACAGTTTGGGCTTGCAGTAGGTGGCCTTTCGCAACGACACGGCCACGCAGGGCGGGTCGGAGCAACAAATACCGCCCCACGCCGCCGTCATACCATTGGGTTTGCCCTGTTTGTCGTCCAACGCGAAGAGGTCAGGTCCATGTTTTCGGGCAAGGATCTCGGGTGAATTTCATACGTTCTCGCCGAAAATGGACCGGACCCCGGCCTTTGCACACGACCCCTACACGACCCGCACAAACCCAGCACTTGACGCACAACCCATTTGTGGTACGATATTTACGGCTCGGCAGAGACGTTTTACCGCGATGGCCATTCGCCACAAATACCGAGGCTACTCTTTCTGTTAAAGGAGATATCGCTTGAAGATTTTCCTGATTCCGGTTTTGGCGTTGATGGTGCTGGCAGCATCTTCCGGTGGGATTCTCGCGGCCGAGGATGGCCCGGTGGTTATTCGCAATTCATTCCTTGAGGTCCGCGCGGAACGAACAACGGGACGAATCACGATTCTCGCCAACGGCAAGACCATTTTAAGCGATGGGAGGATTGGCAAGGAAGACCTATCAGGAGTATTTCTCTCGTCGAGCAAGATTGCGCAGATCGATCAGATAATTCTGATTCAGCATAAGGACGGGCAGCAAATAGACTCGATTGCGCTCCCCAAAGATCTTCCTTGGGCCTTCGTGCGGACCTACGTTGCGAACATGGGCAAGGAATCTTTGGTCGTCAATAAAACCCCTATCTTCCAAGCAAAGGTTGATTTTGGTCACGCAGCCGACCAACTGAAGATATTGGGCACGGGAGGGCTTTCCAAGCCGAGCAAGCAAATCGGCAGTTATATGTGGCTGGCCGCAGCCGAACCGATGAGCCGTAGCGGCATTGTTGCCGGATTTCTTACCACCCAACGCGGCAGTGGCGTGGTCTTCGCCGAAGAAAAAGAGAAGCAACTTCAAATCAAGGCCCAACTCGAACATGGCCGACTAACCGTCAAACCGGGCGAGACGGTCGAGTTGGAAACTTTTGCCATCGGTTACTTCGATGATGTCCGATTGGGCCTGGAAGCCTGGGCCGATGAGGTCGCCAGACGCCATAAGATCAAGCTTCCCCCCCAGCCCTGTGGCTACTGTACCTGGTATCATGCCGGTGCTTCAAACGAAACAGCGATGGTCAAACAGACGGAAATCGCCGCCAAGGAACTGGCCCCTTTCGGCTTCAACTTCATGCAGATTGACGATGGCTGGCAAGACGGTGTCTCCAATAACGGCCCCAAGAAGAATTTTACCCGTGTTCAATCCAACGGCCCTTATCCGGCCGGCATGAAGCAGACGGCCGACATGATCCGTGGGCACGGCCTCACGCCAGGCATCTGGTTCATGCCCTTCGCCGGCACGTGGAATGATACTTGGTTCAAGGATCATCAGGACTGGTTCGCCAAACGGGTTGGCGGTAAGCCGTTTGATACGTCCTGGGGTGGAACATGCATGGACATGACC
>JANXQG010000430.1 GCA_025356915.1 Planctomycetota bacterium
CTCTGCTAGGTATGGCTGGATGCTTGGGTTGGTAAAGTCCAAGTAATATAAATGAACCCCGCACAGCGGTGGGGGCAGTATGGCATGTGCGATGAGTCCAGGGAAGTGCGCTGCTGCCACTCCTGCGATGATTTTCTGGGACTTGGAGGAGCAGCGCGAGTGATGAATTATCCGCAACTTCTGAAGGATGAACTCTCGAACCCTAAGATAGCATCCCGAAATGAGTTCGTTCTTGATCTATTCGCCGGTTGCGGCGGGCTGGCTCTAGGGTTTGAGGCAGTTGGGTTTAAGACGGTAGGCTTCGAGAAACTGAACGATGCTTGTGGAACCTACAACAAAAACCTGCTGGGCGAGTGCAAACAAATTTTTCTGGAGCCAGATCAGGATCTGGTTGAGGCAGCGGATGTAATCATCGGCGGACCACCGTGCCAGCCTTTTTCCGTTAACGGCTTGCAGAATGGTAAACATGATTCTCGTGACGGGTTCCCGGCCTTTCTGTCCGCTGTAGAGCGATACCGTCCGCAACTCGTTCTTTTCGAGAATGTTCGCGGGATGCTCTATCAGAATAAATCCTACTTCGCACAAATTCGAAAGACCCTTGTAAAGTTTGGATACCTTGTCGAGTGGAAACTCCTGAACGCAGTGAACTTTGGAGTACCCCAAAAACGAGAGCGATTGTTCGTCGTGGCACACAAGGGCGAATGGAATTTCCCTGAGCCATCCACGCCTACTATCCGTTTCACAGCCGGCGATGCGCTGGCGGATCTGGCTTTCCAAACGCCACCCGGCTCGAAGTTCTTGACGAAGAGCATGGATAGATACGTAGCCAATTACGAGAAAGCTTCCTTTTGCATTCGTCCTCGTGACCTTCATCTTGACTTGCCAAGTCGAACCGTTACCTGTCGAAATCTCAACGGTGCCACAGGAGATATGCTTCGAGTCGTCTTGCCCGATGGAAGGCGGAAACGACTCAGCGCAAGGGAAGGTGCGCGGCTACAGAGCTTTCCCGATTGGTTCGAGTTCTGCGGAGCGGAAGGCAGCCAGTTCAACCAGATTGGGAATGCTGTTCCTCCCCTGCTTGCAAAGGCACTTGCGAGAAGCACGATCAACTACCTGGAGAGTAGCACACGGCTAACACCACGACAAATCAAGCAGCGAGTCACCTCGGAGCAGCAGTGCTTTGATTTTGCGGAATAGAACCATGGCAAGGAAACAAGAACGAGGGAAGAACCGCAGCCAAGCCCGAAAAGTTACGGAATCTCTACAGATAATTTCCGCGCTGGGAATCCCTATAGATAGCATGCCACCTAGGCGCAAGGAGCGCATTGCACTTGCCCTGCTTGCAGCGGCGAATCTCAAACCGGACACGCCTTGGAACGAGGCTGCTTGCTGGGAGGGCAAAGGCTCTTGGTCTCTTGCCACTAGAGAGATGATTGGGTTCTGGAACAAGTACTATGGCGAGAACGTATCTAGCGGTTCTTATGACGATGTCCGGAGGAAGGATCTCATCTACCTTTTCGAGAGTAATCTTGTGCTAAAGAGTGCGGGCAACCCGAATGCCAGCACGAACGACCCGCAACGCCGCCATGCCGTGAATCCTGATTGGATTGATGTGCTGCGAACCTTCGGGCAACCCAAAGTATGGCAGAATACAGTAGATGCTTTTCGGGAGGTAATGGGCTCGCTCGAAGACCGGATGGAACGGCGGCGGCAGCAGCGCAAAGTTCCTGTTAAACTTCCGTCCGGGAAGACGCTGAAACTCTCGTTCGGTCCGCACAACGATTTGCAGAGAGCAATCATCGAGGAGTTCCTTCCCCGTTATACCCACGGTGCGGAAGTCCTTTACATTGGCGATACGGCAAAGAAATCACTGCTGATGGAGGAAGCGAAGCTCAATACGCTCGGGTTCTTTGAGCTTGCCCACGATGCGCTGCCCGATGTCGTGGCGTACGACGCTAACCACAACTGGCTATTCTTAATCGAGGCCGTTCACTCCTCCAACCCAATATCGAAGTTGCGTCACCTGATGCTTGAACGCATGACGGAGAAGTGTACGGCACCGAGGGTCTATGTGAGCGTATTTCGCGACAGGCGATCACTACGAGACTGGCTGCTAGAAATCAGTTGGGAAACCGAGGTGTGGCTGGTCGAGTCGCCAGACCACCTGATTCATTTCGACGGCGAGAAGTTCCTTGGTCCCTTCACCCCGACGATCGTTCCGCAGAAGTGATTATAAACGAACGCATTCTTAGTCTGAAAGATTGGATAATACTCGACAGCTCTACCGTTCGCTTTCCTCATTTTTTCCTCCCCAATTCATCGCGCAAGTACTTCACCGCCATCTCCAACTGCCGATCGACAAACGGCTTCTTCTCGACCGCGGGCTTGGACTCCGTTTCCGTGGATCGCTTGCCAACGTCAGGCTTTGTGAATCCAGTACGCCGGGCGAGCGGCTCATCCTTTACGGCGGGCCCAAGGGAAGAGGGCGATTCCGCGGGCGCGACGGCCGGCTTGTCTCGCACGCGGCCAGACGCGGCGGGCGGTGCTTCCGACTTCTCGCCAGTCGCGTGGGCAAGGATGATGTCGCGATTGCGGCGATCGACCAGCAGTTCGTGGGTTTCACGTTCATTCAGGCCCAATTCGTATTTCAAGTCGGGCATGACGCCCCATTCATCTTTATCCTTGGAATTCGGGAAGCGGTGAATATTCTTGCCGCTGGGCCGCTTATAAGCGGCCGTGGTCAGTTTCAATGCGCTGCGTCCGTTCTCTAGTTCGATGATATTCTGCACGCTGCCTTTGCCCCAGGTCCGCTCGCCCATGACCACGGTCCGCTTGTGGTCTTGGAGACAAGCCGACACGATTTCGCTCGCGCTGGCACTATAATGATTCACGAGGATCGCCATGGGAATGCCTTCAAAAATTGCGTTGCCGTGAGCATCCCAGACGCGTTCCGGCGCGTTCCGCCCCTTGGTGCTGACGATCCGGCCGCCGGAGATGAAGAGGCTGCTGACCTCGATCGCCGCACGAAGCAACCCGCCCGGATTGAATCGCAAGTCGAGGACCAAGCCGCGTACATTACGTCGTTTAAGCTCTTCCAAAGCGGTACGCAGCTCCTTGGCCGTTTCTTGGCTGAAGGCACTGATGCGGATAAAGCCGATCAGACTCTTTTCGTCGTACATGAACTCCCAGTGGTCGTCGGCCTTGCGACGATCTCCCAGCACGGTTTCCACATGGACGCGCTCGCGCATGAGTGTGAATTTCTCGCGATTGGCCTTGCCTGCATGGACGACGGTAATCGAAACTTTGGTGCCTTCGGCCCCTTTCATCCAGCGAATCGCATCGTCGGGCTGGATCCCTTCGGTACTCTTGCCCTCGATCTCGACGATCCGATCGCCGGCCTGGATGCCCGCTCGGTAGGCGGGTGTGCCATAGATTGGGCTGAGGACTTTCAGATCACCATCCTCGATCGAGACATGAATGCCGATTCCGCCGAATTCGTTGTCCACGGAGCTACGAAATTGGGCCAACTCCTCCGGGCCAATGTACGACGAGTAAGGATCGAGCTTGTTGATCACGCCGCGGATTGCCGCCTCGATCAGCTCGCGACGATCGACCTCTTTCACATAGTTTCGATCGACCTGGTCAACCGTGTCAGCCAACAGCTTATAAAGCTCGTAGTAGTCATCCTTGGGGTGACGAGATTTTCCTGCGATTTCCGCGGTTTTGGCTGTTTCCTTTGCTGCGGCGAACCCCGGCATGGCAAACGGCACGAAAAGCACTAAAACCAAGAGCAGATACGACTTAGAATATTTCATCATAAGGATTGGTTAAATAGGAAGGCGGCTAAAACCTCCTTAAACTATACCGGGGATTGCCTTTTAGAGCAAGGAAAGATAGGATGATGGCCAAGCGATGGATTTTAACGTCGACCTAAACATCTTCCGTGGCCCGCTGGACTTGCTCCTCTACCTGGTGCGCAAGCACGAGGTGGAAATTATTGACATTCCGATCTCGCTGATCACGGATCAGTACCTAGAGTACATGACTGTATTGGAGCAACTGGACGTAGGCGCCGTCGGCGATTTTTTGGCCATGGCCAGCCTGCTCATCGAGCTTAAGTCGCAGCAGGTTCTGCCCCGTGCCGATGAGGTCGAGGAAGAACTGGAAGACCCCCGGCAGGAGTTGGTACGGCGACTTTTGGAATACAAACAGTATCGCGATGCCGCCAGTATTCTCGATGAGCGCAGCCGAGTGTGGCAGCAGCACTATCCGCGGGTGGCCAGCGATCTGCCGCCGCGGCAAAGAAATCTGGCCGAGGAGCCGATCCAGGAGGTGGAACTCTGGGATCTCGTGAGCGCGTTCGGCCGGATCATACGCGAAAATGTTGCGGTCAAGCCGTCGAACATTGTCTACGATGACACGCCAATCCATGTCCACATGTCGCGGATCCTCGCCCAGTTGAATGAGCGCGGCCGATTGACGCTCAGCGAGCTATTCGACGTCCGCTTGTACAAGTCGGTCTTGATCGGTATGTTCCTGGCCATCCTGGAGCTTGTGCGGCACCACCGCGTTCGAGCGGAACAGAACGACCTCTTCGGCGAAATCTGGATCCTGCCCGGCGCGGACACGACGGAGCCTTTGGACCCGTCACAAATCGATAACTACGAGCATACTGCCGATGGTTAATAACCTGCCCGTGAAAACGCTTGCCCACAAGAACCTGACGATTGAGGGTTATTCGCGGGCTGCCGTGCAAACGTATTGGCGCATCCCTGAGTTCAATCTCGGCTTCGATCTCGGTGCCCAGCCTTGGGCGTTCATGGGCACGCCGACGTGGTTTGTCTCGCACTCACATCTGGACCACATCGTCGGCTTGCCGGTCTATGTTGCCCGGCGACGCATGATGAAGATGACCCCGCCGGTGATTTACCTGCCCGAGGCCGCGATCGATCCCGTGCAGAAAATTCTGAGGCTCTACAGCAAGCTCGATCGGGGGCGGCTGCCGTGCGAACTTCTGCCGGCCCGGCCGGGTGACGAAATCGAGCTTTCGCGGGAGCTGGTCGTGACGGTTTCGGCCACGGTCCACACGGTTCCTTCGTTAGGCTTCGTTGTCTGGCAGCGGCGGCGGAAGTTGAAGCCGGAGTTCCAGGGCTTGCCCGGCGATCAGATCCGCGATCTGCGTCTGGGCGGAACCGAGGTCACGGCAGAAGTCCGGGTGCCGCGCGTTGCCTATCTCGGCGATAGCGCACCGGCGGGCCTCGATGCCTGTGAAGCCATGTACCAGGCCGAGGTGCTGATCATGGAGATGACCTTCGTCGCCCCCAGCCATCGCAAGGACAAAATCCACAAGTTTGGGCACATGCACCTTGACGATTTCATGGAGCGGATCGATCGCTTCCAAAACGAGCTGATCCTGGCCACGCATTTTAGTACGCGATATCATCCTAATCAGGTTCGTCAGCATGTCGAGCGCGCCGTGCCCGACATGCTCGGCGGCCGCTTGCACCTTTGGCTTT
>JANXQG010000466.1 GCA_025356915.1 Planctomycetota bacterium
TACTGTCGTAGGACGGATTGGCAATCCGTCGAATTGCAGGACGGATTGCCAATCCGTCCTACGGCAAAGTCCGACACTTATTGATGCGCCGTTCCTTACTCCTAATCGGGCCTCGGCACAGACTTCTTTTTAGCGTTGCTCGGCAACGCATCGACCGATTGGCGTAGCTCGTCGATCTGCTTCTGTAGGTCGTTCAAACGCTTTTCGACGTCGGGCAAGATCATGTGCTGATTCAAAATTCCCGTTGGGCCAACCGCGCTGCCGAAGTAGATCCCCGTCCCGCCGTCCGGTCCGCCCGGCTTGGCGATTTGGATGCGGTCGAAGAAAATATGCAACAACTTCTCAATCTCCGGGCGAATTTTTTCGGGAATTTTACTCAAGTTGTTCGACGTACCTTCCCACTTTTCCTTGTCGTGCGTCACCAAGACCTTGGCGGGCTCCACGCCACGACCATGGATTTCGACCCTTGAACCGTCGGCTAGCTTGGTCTCGACATGAACCATCACTTCAACACTTGAAGATGCACCACCCGGAATGCTCGGTGTCGAGCCGCCGGAGGGAAGGATCTGACCGGGACGGATGATATTGAATTGCAACGGCCGGCCTTCCGTGAAATTCGGATCAACCTTCCTGATCCCGCCGAGAACCGGTGCGCCCTCGGGAATCCACAGCCCCTGCATCGCCGCACCCAGCTTATGTTCGGGCCGCTTGGTTGGTGTGACGATCACGGTTTCGTGCTTGCCGGCGCGAAGAAGTTCCATGGTCAACTTGCCATCCTTCACTTGGTGGATCAACTGCATCAGGTCGCCAAGATCGGTCAACGTCTTGTCATTGCCCTTGAGAAGAATATCGTACTGCTGGACTCCCGCCTTGGCCGCCGGACTCTCCGACTGGAGGGCTTCGACAAACAGCCCTTGGTTCTTGGGCAGCTTCAATTGGGCCTGCAATGCGGGTGAAGGACGCGATACAATCACTCCGAGCCAGTATTCATCCCGATCCGCCAGAACACCGTGGGCCTCGCCAGCCGCTACCTCGGCCTGCGCTGAACTGACGACGATCGGCATCGATGCATCATCGGCGAAGGCAACCGTGGCCGCAAACCAAGCAGTCACGATGGCCGCAGTACCTAGTTTCCAAGCCAACATGATTTATTCCTCTGAATAAGAACAATCCGTCCAGCCCGACACCTATCCGAGTGCAAGGGACAGGGGTGGGCAAAGAGGACATCTCGTGGCACAAGTGCCGGGGCTGAACGTGTGAATGTTTTCAATCTACAGTGACGGTCGGCCGACGTAATGGATTTCGATGTGATCGACGGGAACCACCAGACGGCGACCGTCTTTCATCTGCACGGGAACGATTTCACGCTGCTGCACGACGCGATGGCCCGACTGCTCAAAGGCTTGCTGCAATTCCGGTGGGATGATATCCGGAACGTGCTCCAGCATGTTCTGGTCAAGTGTGTCGCGGCGCAGTGCCGGTACGCAGAAGTTCTCGGTCTGGCCATTCGGCGACTTGGCGGCGGAGAGCGTGACCATCTCCCAGTTGTCTGCCGCTGGCGTTGCCGGCACGGCATGAACCTCTGGAGACGCGGCAGGCGATGCCCCAGAATTGGCGAGCGGGAACTTGTCGACGGCCGTTTTCAAAAGCGATGAATCGGGTGAGTGCGACGAACCACCCGACCAGCCGCGAACGACAACCAGGGCAATCAGAAAACTGGCCGCTACCGTCAACATCGTCGCCGCATACTGACGCCAGCTTTGCCGCCGACCGGTAGGCTCAGCCTGCGAGATCGGTTCCGTGCGCACCAGCTCCTGCGCCGCTGACGGGACAATCTGACCCAATTCCGCTTTCCAGCACTGAGCTTCCAGAAACGCCAAGGCACAGCGACGCCACCCGCCGGTTTCGTGCTCCAACTGCACGAGCAACGCGCGGCGGTCGGCCTCGCTCAGTTCCCCATCGACCAGTAGATCGAATTGGCACTCTGGGGTTGTCTTGTGGATGCTTTCGTCAAAAACGCTCATGGTTTGACCTCAATCACTTCCAATTTGACCAACTCGGCTCGCAGTCGCAATCGGGCACGATGCAGGCGCGCTTCGATTGCGCTTTCAGTAATGCCCAGGTGTTCGGCCAACTGACGGTAACTCCAATCTTCGGTGTATTTCAGCAGGAGGATTTCAACATCGCGTCGCGGTATGCACTTCATCGCTTTGCGGATCTGCCCCTTGCGCTCTTTGGCCAGCAGCCATTCCAGCGGGCTGTTCCCCCGATCGTATTCAGTGGGCTGGGTTCGCTGGACGAAGCGGTCGAGCAACTTGCGGCGGCGACCTTGCTTACGGCGGTAAAGCAGCGAATGGATGACTGCTAACCGATAAAGCCAGGGTGTAACCTTCTCCACATCATTGATCGGCGCCTGCTGCCGAACGGCGGCCAGCGAGACTTCCTGCATTACCTCGTCCACGGCTTGTGCTTCACCAACACGTGCGTAAACCACGGTTCGCAGCCAGCGATCGTGCGATACTAGCACGGCCGGCCAATCGATCCTTGGTTTATTGTCGGTTTCGTTCGTGGGGCGAGATTTAGGCTGCCTCATGACCAATAGAAATGTTACCGCAGGAGGGAAATACCTTGCAGAAAAGACACAACTTATTATTGTACAATGGATTGGGGAGGACAAGGTAAGGTCAGGAGAACTACAAAGTCCGGGGTCCGGTCCATTTTTCGGCGAGAACGGATGAAATTCTTCAGGGTTCCTTGCCCGAAAACATCGACCCGACCCCTTCGCGTTGGAATTTTCAGTTCTCCTGCCCCGGTCGAAGAGTTTTCAGGCCCCTTTTTCATGAAATCTCCGTTCCTTTGGTGTTGCTCGTCGAGAACGCCTTCCGCCCAATAAACGTGTAATACGGCACGCGGATCAGCGGAAGGTAGGGTACTTTTGCCCGCTTCTCTTCCAATCGCAGCGTACTGAAGTTCCTCTGCAAATAGGGAATGTGGTCCGGCGATAAGAATACGTTGTCCGAGCCGAACCAGGTAGGCCAGAAAGTTCGCGTAGACCAGGAATGCCGCTTGAGGCCCTCGGCTGGATACTTCCGCGCGACGAAGAAGTCGGTCACGCCGATCGTTCCCCCGGGGCGCAACATCGCCAAGGCGTTGTCGATCGCGGCAAACCAATCGGGGATCATCGTCAGCGAGTAGGAAAAGGTTACCACATCGGCCGGGCCGTCGGCGGGCCGAAAAGCCGTTGCGTCGTCGGCGACGGCCTCGACGTTTTTCCACCCGCTGGCCGCGCACCGCTTTCGTGCAACCGCAAGCAGCGAGTCGCAGAGATCGACCAGATAGACCTTTCTCGCCTTGTGTAAATCGGCGCTGATCGGCTCCAGGTTTGCCCCCGTCCCGCCACCCAAATCGACCCATACCCCGCCTTCCGGCACGGGGATCGACTGGTACATCGCTTCGCGGCCTTGCAATAATCGACGGCGGAAATCATCGTAAGCCTCGGCCTGGCCGGAGTAAAACGATTCCAACCGCGCGGCATGGTCCTTGCCCCGGACCGGCTTGGCCACGATGTGGTAAAGAACGCGAAGATCAGTAAGGATCGACATTATGCGGCCAGATCAGCGATGTGGAAACTGCCGTAGGTGTGTACGCGACATTGGGTATGAAGTTCTTCGGCCAAGGAGCGATCGTAGGTCAACAATTCACCGATCGAGCGCGATTTGCCATCAACCACAATCCGCGCCTGATCGACGAATTCGGTCCGCATGCCGGCGCTGCGCCAGAGAATCCGTGTGTTGGGTGCCGCGCGGCGGACAATCCATTGCCACTCCTGGGCCAAAAGCGGCAGCCGCCGCGTTGAAAGCCAATCCATGTGATCCAGAAGCACAAAACGCGAAATCGGCCGCGGATCCTTCGTCAAGAAGCCTTCCACCGAGTCGGTATGCGTCTGCACGCGATCGGCCAAACCTTCGTGGAGCTTCTGGAAATTCTCGGGTTTAAGGTACTCCGGGCAACATTCCGGTGTATAGTGGCCGGTCATGTAAACTCGCCAGAAGTAGTTTTCGCTCAGCGGCAGCCGAGCGAAAACCGTCTCGACGCAATCCTGAACGAACTGGCTGATTCCACCCCGGTATTGCGTTTCAATCTGGTGCCGCTGGGCCTGCGGAACGCCGAGCAGCGAGAGGATTGTATCGCGGCGCAGGGCGAAACGCATCGACTTGGACCAAAATCGCTCGCGAAGGCACCGATCGTAGATCTCTCGCTGCTCGGCGATGGTCGCACACTGGAGCAAGTCGTTGAAATAAGGCCGCAACTTGGCCACGCGATTGATATACAGATTGATTAACATGGCGAACGTGCCACAGGTGCCGCGGAAATAGAACGGCCGGCGGTTCTTCGGATCGAAAAAGTCGATCCAGCGATCCCAGTAGTGTTGCGGCCACTCGGATAACGCGGGACGCAATTTATCCTCATAGATTTTCTTCGCGTCCGGCAGTTGGCCTTCGCCGAACATGGCGAAGAAGTCTTCGTACTGGAGATTGCGGATGCCTGCCAGTTTCAGGTCCAATAGCGCATTCTGCCGCGGATTCATGTCGACGGCCACCACTTGCTTCGGACCAGCCAGGGCGTAGTCCAAGGCATTGCAGCCGGCAGAGGTGATCACCAGGATCGTGTCGTCGGCCATGATTCTCAGTGCCTGGCGATCCAGCCGGGGATCTTCCCAGCAGGTGTTGTAGACTAGGTTATGGCCGTGGACCAGTTTGAATACCTGTCCACCGGCCCATTCGCGAATCGACATAAGTTTTCTCCCTGCGCCTTTTGTTGTAAAGTGTTTGCGTCGCTTCGTCAATCGCCAACCTGGGTTGTTGCTACTTCCATTTCGGGCGTCTCCCAGAATCACTCGCTCCGTTGCTGACACTCGGTTTGGCGGTAATGAGGCGGAAATTCTCGGCCCCGAGCAGTTCTTCCACGCGGCCGCGCATCTCAGGATTATTGGCGATGCGGAAGGTGTCGCAGCGGCAGGAAATCTTTCGCCCGTCGGCAAGGCAGAGCAAAAGCTCGAACGGACACTCGCCAGGGTAGCCGCGGAGAATCTCGTGGAGCATCTCCAACTTTTTCACTCCGTGCGACTCTTCCACCACGCGGACGCGGATCCCACGCGTATATCGGGCTTCGAGATCGCCAATGGGGATGATTTCGTTGACGATCAGGTTCGCCTCTTCGCTGCTGGGCCGCTTGTCGATCGCGCCTTTGAGAACGCAAATCATTTCTGCCTGGACCATCTCACCGAATTGGGCAAATTGCTCCGGCCAGCAGATGCATCGCATGATCCCTTCCGTGTCTTCGAGGTCAAACATGGCGTAGCGGCTCGATGCGCCCGGCTTGGGGTTCTTCGTGTGCGAATGTTTGATTGAGGCGATCATGCCGCCGATCATCACCTCGGTACGAGATTTCAAGGCGGCCGCTTCGACGGTAGTATGCGAACAATACGCCCGCAACTTTTTGGCATGTTCGGCTAGCGGATGGCTCGACAGGTAGAAGCCGAGTACTTCCTTCTCCTTGGCCAACTGGTCCTTCGGATCCCACGCGGGCACGTTGGGCAGGTCATTGACGGCCGTGCCGACCGATTCTTCTTCTTCTTCATCGTCGTCGAAAAGACCCTTCTGCCCGCTGCGACGATCAGAGGCCGCCGAAGCACCCGCCTGCAATCCGCGATCGATGGCGGCGGACCATTGCGAGCGATGCCCGCCCAGCGAATCAAAGGCCCCGGCTTTCACCAGCGACTCGATGGCCGTTCGATTGACCTGGCCTGGATCAAGCCGTTGGCAGAAATCGAAGATGCTCCGATACGGCCCCCCCGACTTGCGGGCCTTGACGATCGCGGCCGACGCGGCACCGCCGCAGCTTTTAATGGCCGACAGAGCGTAGAATATCTTACCGTCGCCGACGGCGAACTCGACGTCCGAACGGTTGACGTCCGGCGGCATGACCTCGAGATTCATGCGATTGCAATCTTCGATATGCTCGACCAGCGAGTCCTTCTTCTTGAAGTTGCGCCCCGGAATGTCGCTGGAAAGCAAGGCCGCCATGAACTCGACTTGGTAATGGGCCTTGAGGTAGGCCGTCATGTAGGC
>JANXQG010000525.1 GCA_025356915.1 Planctomycetota bacterium
CCGCAAGGTCGAGTCGGTCCATCGGGACGAAGATCGTCCACGCTTGCTTGCAAGGGGTAAAGGGGATCGAAAAATCGCCAACGATGCCAGAATATTTCAACGAAGAAACGCTCGACGCGGCGAAGAAGCTCGCAAAGGTTCAAGGGGCTTCGCTGGCATTTTCGTCAAACGGGAGCGACAAGACTACGCTGAGTGAAAGTGCCATAAAGAACATTGAAGAGGTAAAAGCCAAGGCTCGGCTATACGTTGATTTCACGACAATTGAAGGGCAGTTGGAGTTAGTGTCGTCGCATGGTCGCCGGAGTTTTGCTGTTTGGGAGACGCTGACGAATCACAAAGTCGAGTGCTTCGGCACGGATGAGCATTTCGCGCAAGCCCTTCACCTCATCGAAAAGAGAGTGGCCGTTGTCGGACGAGTTAGCTATCGGAACCATGTTCCGAAATCTATCCAGGTTGAAACAATGAAGGCCATGCCGGGGATCGGTGAATTGCCTCAGCCCAAGGATATTGGGCCTATCAACATTACTGATGGCGTGAGTTCGGAAGAGCATGTTCGGAGACTGCGCAATGCCTGATACCGCCTACTTCGATTCATGCCTATTCATCGAGTTGCTGCAACAGGACGACCCCGAACGATTCGCCGCTTGCGAATGCTTTCGCGCGGAGGCCGTCGCAAATAGACTGGTTATCGTTACGTCGGCAATTACGATTACGGAAGTCAACAAGCTGCCTGAATCTGACGCTTTGCGCGAAGATCAAAGCAAACAAATTCTCGCGTTCTTTCAGAACCCTTATATCGCGGTTAGGGCCGTTGATCGGCAAACCGCTGAATACGCTCACGAACTGACACGCACGAATGGCCTAACTAATCTCGACGCGATCCATGTTGCAACAGCTATCCTAAGCAAAGTGCCTGTTCTTTACACGTATGATGATCCGAAGTCGAAGCGAAAAGGTTTGATTCGTCATCACTTGAAAATTGGCACGCCGCCGCTGAGGATAGAGAAGCCACCGGGCCAATACGCCGGATCGCTCTTTGACGAAAAGCATCAAGCCGATAAGCCGGATGAGCCGAAAGAACTCCCACCCGCTACGCCTCCGCCATCCTGATTTGCAGCGCAAAGCTAGGACACTACCAGAAATTGGCAGGCAAGAAGCACAAGTAGCGGAGATGGCGTTCATGTCATATTGGACGGCGCGAACAGGCGTGAGGTTCGCCCGGCGCGCTCACTTCACGCGAAAGCTCGTTGATGTGATATGCCACATCGTCTAGGAATCCGGCGGCAAATCTCAACTTACTCGACTTCGCCCGAGACAGAAATCCTATTGAAGCTCGCTCCGAAAGTTGTCGAGTAGGATAGCGCAAAAAGCTGAGCAGTCCGCGCGACTGATACAAGACTGGCCATGCCGATGCCGATACCGCGCGAGGACCGTTACCGTCGCTGCAAGCCGCTGGTGGCCACGGCCCTGCGGTTGGAACGGCGTCTCCAAGCATCGACGGTTGCCATTTCCCTGGCGATGCAAGCTGTCTACCAATCCATGCGGCAACTTTCCCGCAAACGGCATTACCGACGAGCCGCCACCGTGTTCCAACACGTTCGCCTAATTTATGAACCGCCGGTGCCGTCCAGCCAGCCGGCAAGCCCTGGAGACGCTCAGCATCTCGAATATCTATCGTGACAATTCTTCTTTCTCGAGGAATCCAGATTGCAGGGGGCGATGGAATGCCTAACCCAGACCCCCCCTTGATCGTCGGAACGCAATTAACCCCCCATCCGAGCCCTTTCGAGCCCTCCGTCCAATAGAACCCATAGGCGGTCGCGTTGGTTGAGTTGGGCGGCTCTGGATGACTGCTCGCAAAAAGAACCTGTTTTGGGTCGGCCTCTCGGCTTGCGACAAGAACTACCCGGAGTCTTCGTTGGGGCACGCCAAAAGACCTCGCATCAACCGTTCGATAGGCCCAACGGTATCCGAGCCGTTGCAATTCATCGGTGACGAACGTCATTGCCTTGCCACGGTCGAGTTGCAACATGAACGGCACGTTCTCGAGAAGTAGCCACGCTGGCCTTTTCTTCGTCGTGGCGACAAGCCGGAAAACCTCCCCAATCAGCGAGGAGTGCTTTCCGGTTATGCCTTCAGCCTTGCCGCATTGGCTGAGATCTTGGCATGGGAACCCAGCACAAACAAGGTCGCAATCAGGAAGTGATTTTACCATTCGCACGTCTCCGGCAATGTCGGCGTGCGGAAATCTTTTCCGCAAAATCGTTTGCGCGGCGATGTCAATTTCGACCAACAGCTTCGCCGAATGGCCGTGTATGCCTAATCCTCTTTCAATGCCGCCAATACCGGCAAAAACGCCTACGACACGCAATTTTCTCTTCATTACCTGCGACATACGACTCCTTCTGGTTGAAACCGGAGTGGTAGTATCGCACACTTGGGAGGAAAACTCGATAGCAGTTTCAAAATAATCTGGAGAGAACATGCCCCGTTCCAAAGAGCCGCCCAAGATCACGCAAAACCAGATCGATGCGGCAGATCGGCAAATTCGGCAAATTCGACTTTGGCGGTACATGCGCGGCAACGGGTGTCGGCTCGTCGTACTCGATGTTGCCGAGCGTCGTCTTGTTTGCGGCCGGAGGATTTTGCGGTGATGTCGGGATGAGGACTTTTTGGTTGCACTTGGGACAAATGGTTTTTTGCCCTGCCGATTCATCAGGGCATTGCATCATCTGGGAGCAAGTTGGGCAGGAGAATCGCATGGGCACCGTAGTAAAAGTTATTCCTCCGATACTTCCCAAGGTAGAACAGGGTGTTCAACATCCGATTCTTGGGCCTTCTCGGCGATCATTCCGAGGATGAACCAAAGAACCGGCTGTTTCGCGTCGGACGCGAGTTTCCGAGCCAACTTCATCCAGCTTTTCGGAATCTGGACTGGTACTCTTTCTTCGCGATTCTTATCGGCTGGTCGTCCCATGTCAGGAATAATACCGTTTTTTCTCATAGCGTAAACCCTTATGAGGTAATAGAAACCGTGGATAGTAATAAACCGACGTAAACTATTTTTTCGATTACTATTGACACCACGGTATACTGTGGTTACTTTATACTCCGTTGACAGCCAAAAAGCAAGTGAAGAACCACCGGATCGCACCGTCCCGCAAACCTCTCAGGAGAACTCGCCATGACCACGAAAGCCATGCAAGCCTTCCGGACCATCATCGCCCCTCAACTCGCCTCGGTCGGCCTGAACGCCCTGCGCAAGGCGCTGATCGAAGATGACCATCGGCTCATCCAGGGTTGCACGACCTCCCCGCTTCCACTGGACGCCCTGATGGAGTGCAAGGTCGAAGGCGGGTGCGCGATCGGCTACGCGGGCTGGATTGGCCACGTCTATCAGACGGTTGGCGAGGTATCCGAGTTTTTCGAGCGGGTTTGCGATGATCCGGACTGCCGGTATTTCCTCGATTGGTATGACGAATCGCCGCGTGCGGAGATGCGCCGCGAGCTGTTGGCGGAGATCGATGTGATTTTGGCGACGCCGCGACGGGCGGCCTAGGTAGATGGTGACAGCCAGTACCTGACCGAGGCCTTGCTGCAAGAGGTCAGTGAAAAATGTAGATGGTGACAGGGACCCACGTCAGGCGTGTTACTTCTCAGGGTTAGCGGGCGCAAGAGTTCCGTGAGAAACGTAGATGGTGACAGCTGAGATCCGGAAACTGCTCGAAGATGCCGGACTGAGGCGCAAGAGGTCAGTGAGAAACGTAGGTGGCGGCAGGAGACAGACAGGATGGCAGAAAAAAAGGTGACCTACACGCTTCGGTGTCGCGGGTGCAATCAGCCGATTGCACTCACGAGTAAGCGGTATTTGAAGTACGTGGGGATGGCTGGCCCATGCTGCGGTGAATGCAATCGCGTGCGTCATGCGATTGTGGATTGGTCGGAGTTTGATCGACTGGTGGCAAAAGGAGACAACGATGAGGACGAGCGAGAAAATCGCGAAGCTGAAAACAATGGCGAGCAAAGCCGGGGAAGCGATCTTTGATCGCACAGCGATGGCCGCCGAGGTGCTCGCCGATAAGGAGTGGCTGGACGCCGAATTTTGCGGCGACTTCGAGAAGGCGACGGACACGGTTGAGAGCGATTGCTTCCCCGAATTGTCGGCATTCGGGTTGTCGCGCCTGCTGACACTTCTGCGGACGTTCCCGACAAAGGAAGCGTGGAAGAATCGCGGCTACAACATCATGCGGCTTTGGGCTGAGCATGAGGAGGCCGAGGAAAAGAAACGCGGCGACCGGCCCAGGGCCGAACGTAAGGGCCCGATCAAGCGTGAGGAGCACGAGGTGGCGTTGAAGAAAATCGAAGAACTCGAATGGACCTTGAAGCAAGTCAGGGAATCGGACCAGGCCAAGGACGCCAAGATCGAGAAACTTGTCGGCGAACTCAACGAGCTTCGTGGCGAGGTCAAGACGCTGAATCGAATGCTTGAACAAAAACGGCAGCATCAAGCTGTCTGACGAAATACCCGGTCGCGGGTCTTAAGGGTTCTGTCAACCCTATGAGAGGCGACGAAGTGCGGAAACTCATGCTTGCGGCTACGTCTGCGGACTCACAACCGCCGCCCTCGAAAGCGGCGTCGGCATCCGGGAGATTCACCATCGGCCCGGCTGTCCCATACGTGACCAGACGCGCAAGCGAAGCCCGTAACTCTCGCAGAAGGCCCGGAAATTGGCGAAAGCCAAAAAGTAGGCCAATAGTCAGGGAATCACGCCGAAAGGCCCGTCCCCGACGCCATCTACAACCGCGACCGGGTTTTTTATTCAAGATGGTGACAGGAAGCTCTCCGGCGCAAAAGGTCAGTGAACGTTGTAGATGGTGACAGTC
>JANXQG010000532.1 GCA_025356915.1 Planctomycetota bacterium
AAGGCATCCGCACGGCCATCGAGCAGGACCGCGTGCTCGGCCTGACCGATGCCGCGCTTCCCGCCGACCAGCCTTTGCCCACCGCTTCGGACGTTGCTCCGCTGACGTTTCCCGAGCTGCCGGCTGGCCCCGATGGCAAACCGAACGATCAGCCCAAGATTGAGTCCATCGCGCGGCATGTACCGGCTGAGTTCTTCTATATCCGCTTCGGCAGCTTTGAAAACTTCCTCTGGTTCCAGGACACGCTTGAAACTTGGGGTGGCGACCTACAGAACCTGGTTGCCATGCGCGGCTTGAACGATCAGAAGAACCAGCGGATCCAGAATCAACTTGTCTTGGAGCAAACTCAGCTTTCCCGAATGCTCGGCGGTACGGTGATTTCCGACGTGGCGATGATCGGTACCGATCTGTTGATGCAGGACGGCGCTGCGATCGGGTTCCTCTTTGAAGCACGCAACGGCATGTTGCTCGGTTCGAGCCTCTCTGGACCACGCGCCGCACGAGTCAAGCAAGGCAAGGCCAAGGAGGAAACGCTCAAGATCGAGGGGCAGAATGTTTCGTTTCTTTCTTCCTCCGACGGGTCGATCCGTTCCTATTACGTAGTCAGCGGTGATTACCACTTGGTGACGTCGTCGCCTGCGCTGGTGGCACGTTTCCTGCAATCGGCCAAGGGCGAAGGTTCGCTGGGCAATTCGCGGGAGTTTCGCCATGCCAGGAGCGTATTGCCGACCGAGCGCAACGACGCGGTGTTCATCTACTTTTCCGATGCCTTCTACCGTAACTACACCAGCCCCGCCTACCGCATTGAATCACTGCGCCGCTTGGAAGCCGCCACCGACATCGAGATCGTGCAACTGGCGAAGCTCAACGCGGCCACGGAAGGAAAGCCGGGCAGCACGATTGAGGAACTGATCGAGGGTGGGTTCTTGCCACCCGGATTTGGCCCGCGATCCGATGGCAGCCATGCCGTGATCGGCAAGGGCGAGGTTTATGATTCCGTTCGCGGCCGGCGCGGCTCCTTCATCCCAGTGCCCGACTTGCCGGTTCAGCAAGTCAGCAGAGCAGAGGCCGGCTCCTACGCACGCTTTGTTGCCTACTCCCAAGAGAACTGGGGCCCGGTCGAGCCGATGCTCGTCGGCTTGCAACGCAAGTCGCTTCCCGGCAAGCGAGAGCAAGTGGTGATCGACGCCCGTATGTCGCCGCTGCAACGAAAGCGGATCGCGATGCTTGCCAAGATTGCCGGCCCGATTGCCAATGATCAACTTGCCGCCATACCGGGCAACATGGGCACGTTCGAGGCGAGCCTGCCGAACCAGCGAATGTTCGGCGGCCTTCGCGACGTGGCTCCCCCCAACGAATTGATCGACGGCCGTTTCATGCCCTGGCTGAAACTTCGCAACACGATCGTCGGCTACCTCGGCTATCGAGGCGACCCAGGCTTCTTGCGATTGCTGGAGCTGATGTTTGTCGGCCCGCAGGATGCCAACGGCTACAAACGAAGTCTCATCGGTCTATGGCGATTGCAGTATGGGACGTATGCCCTCTTCTCCTTCCAACCGGAGGTGTTGGCCGAGGTGGCGGCGCAGTTGCGTTTTGAACCGGCCAGACATCCGGCCCAACTGCGATTGCACTTTGACGACATTTCCTCCGCAAGGATCACGCCTTTTCTGAACAACTGGGGCTACGCCCGCACCCGGGAGACGGTCTTGGGCAATCTTCGCCTGATGCACTCACTCAACCAGCAGTTGCACGTGCCCGTGAAGGACTGCCGCGAGGCGGCTGAATTTCTCTTGGCGGCAAAATTGGTCTGTCCTTTGGGTGGTCAGTACGTTGTCCGCGATATGCCAGCCGGCGAGAGTCGCTGGACCTCGACCCGTCTTGAGGAATTCCAGCCCAAAGGCGGTTTCGCACCGCAGGCGCCGCAGGGCTATGTCGCCCCGCCGCTGAATTGGTTTCGCGGCCTCGACCTGCATGCCGCAGTGGTCGATATGCTGCTGACCGCGCACGCCGAGGTCGTCATGCAGTTGCCGAAGTAGGTCTCCTAGACTTCGGAGTCCATCCATGTCAAATGAAAGAGGTGCGTCAATACCACACCCGCCACCGGCGATGAAATAGCCAAAGCATGGTGCTCAACAAGAACGCGTCGAGCAGGACGTAAAACGCGATGAAAGCCGAGGCGGCGTGTTGCCACCAGAAACCGGCGCCCGGGGCGTGATTCTGCACATCGCCCAACGTCAAGGGTAGGCTGAACGCGGCAGCCAGAGGGCTGGTTGCGGTGGACCACTGTAGCCACGTGAAGGGGCTGTTCCAGCCAGTCGCGATCTGGCGCGAGACGAGCAATCGCACCACCGGCGAAAACTCCTGGGCAAAAATCCAGGCCGCCACGGGGGCCGCATGGAGTAGCAAGAGAATCCCATAGGTCGCCATCATGCTTACGCTCGTGCGAGAAAAGAGCACCGAGCAAAACATGCCCAGCGTGGTCGTCGTCAGCGCAGTCAAGGCCACGATGACAAAATAGCGAAGGATCGTCAGCGTGTCGAACCGGTAAGTCCAGGGCGGCAAGAGCCAGGCCAAAAGCAGTGGCCAGAAGATAAAGGCCGTCAGTACGCACGATATTCTCAACCCGGAAATCAACTTGCCGCTGAGAATCTGCCACGGTGAAACGGTCGTCGTGAGCAGCAACTCCAGCGTCTGCCGCTCGTGCTCGCTGGTCACGCTTCCTGCGGAAAACACCGGGCCTACCAGCACGTTGAACAACACGATATAGCAGGTGTACCAGGGTGCCCAAGCGGGCTTGATATAGAGGCAGACCGCCATCAGCGGCAGGGCCAGCAACATGCTCAATTGGATCACCAGTCGCAGCATGAGCGTGCCCCGGCCAAAAAGTTCGCTGCGCATCTCCTTGTCGAAAATCGGATTAACCCCGTCGGCCATGAGATCGTTGCGATTGGCTGGCGCGAACAGCTTGTCCGGAAACTTGTCGCTGCGGATGACCATGCCCACGGCCATCTTCTGCTCGAAGTCGGGATCGACAACGTCCCTAGCCTCCGCGCCCATGTCGGGCGGATACAGGAGCCGACGGCTAGTGGCTCTCAGTAACGTCACGGCACCCGCCAGGCACCCGATGGGCAATACGCCGCCGATCATCACCAATCGCCAGAAGCCCGAGGTTTGCGAGTAGAACAAAACGCCCACCAGGGTCAGCGGCAGGATCACCATGTAAGAAACGACCAGGGCTGCGATGGTGCGGGCAAAATAGCTGCTGGCCGCCACGCAGATCATGCCGAAGAGTGTCGCGCAGGCCGCCATGCCGCAGTAGGTCGCCAGCACTTCATAAGGCGACACGCCTCCCAGCGGCAGGCAGAGCATGATGATCGGCAGCGAACAGAAAACGAGTACTGCCAAGTGGCACAGCGCCGCCAGCAGCTTACCTAGCACTACGGCTCCCGGCCGCAAAGGGCTGGCCAGCAGCATTTCATAGGTCTGCCGTTCCTTTTCGCCCGCGATCGTGCCGGCAGCGAAGCTGGGAACCATCAACGACAACAGAATATATTGGCCCAGGAAGAACAGATCAACCAACCGCGACGCTTCCTGCGGGCGACGCGTCAGATCCAATCGCGTCTGGCTCGGCCACGCTGCGTAAACGACCACGCCCAGCAGGGCGATGTAGATCAGCAGCAGAACGAACGCTCGCTTCATGCGGAGATTGACAAGCAGTTCGCGCTGGAGGACGGGATTTTCGATCAAATACATGGGATTAAGCCACCACCCCTTTCGTCACCATCATAAACAGATCCTCCAACGTCGGATATTTCTCGGCAAAGGAACTCATCCTCGCGCCGGCGGTCACGAGCTTCTCCATCAGACCGGCCACCTGGTTGTCGTCAGCCGCCAACTCCACGGTCACATGCTGGTCCTCAATCTGCACGTTGCGTGTCTCGGGCATGTTGCGGATGATCGCCAAACCGGCCTCCATGTTTTCCAGAAAGCGAATCCGCACCGTGCGATTGCCTCGGATACGGCGATAGACCTCGTCAATCGGGCCAGACATCAAAAGCTTACCCCGCTCGATGATGCCGATCGAGCTACAGCAGTCAGCTAACTCCGCGAGGATATGGCTGGAAATGAGGATCGTCTTGCCCATGCGGCGAAGCTCCTTGAAGAGGGCTTTGATCTCGATCCTCGCACGCGGGTCCAATCCGCTGGTCGGCTCGTCAAGGATCAGCACTGGCGGGTCATGGACCAGCGTCTTCGCCAGGCAAAGCCGCTGCTTCATGCCGCGCGACAGGCCACTGACGAAGGCATCGCGCTTGCCGGTTAGGTCCAACAATTCCATCACGTCGTTCAAGACATGCCGCCGCCGGGCTTGTGGAAGCTGATAGGCCACGGCAAAAAAGTCGAGGAACTCCCATACCTTCATGCCGTCGTAAACGCCAAAGCCGTCAGGCATATAACCAATGCTGCGACGCACGGCTAGTGGATCCTTGCTCACGCGATAGCCGTTAACAATCCCTTCGCCGCTGGTGGCCTTCAGTAGCGTGGCCAGGAAGCGGATGCTCGTACTCTTGCCGGCACCGTTGGGGCCGATGAAGCCGAACATCTCGCCAGACTCGATCTTCAGGTTCAATTGATCGACGGCCAAAAGATCTTGGTAACGCTTTGTAAAGTTAATGAGTTCGATCATTTTGTATCACTATCAGGGACCGGAAGCTGGCCAGCGTCCAGATGGGCGACCAAAATCGCGGCCTGCCGTACTTGCCTCGCTGCGGGAGTAACCGTCAGGCCTGACACATCATCGCCGATTCGGGCCACGAGACAAATCTCGTCGGATCGTAACTCCTGACGCTGTAGAGCCACTTCAGCAATCCCCTCAACACTCAATTCGCCGCTAGGGTCCGAATCTTGGGAGCGAGGGTAGGATGGACTTCCGAGTCCGTGCTCAGTAGGGTCCGCTGCCGCTTTTCCCGAGCGAGAATATCGCTCGAACTTCAAGACCGCGGTCGCGCCTGGCTCAAGTCGGCCGATCCTCGCCAAGTCGTTGCCGCTGGATAGGCCGCAAACGGCCCGACAATCATCCAGCGGGTGCGTCGTGCCATTGGTCACCCGCAATCCTCCGCCGCTATCTCGGTGCAGCGCGACCGTGCCGCCGAAATCGGCCATCTCCTCGCTATGCACGAAATCGACGACGTTCGACCCCACGTTGAACCCGGTCAGTTGCGTATCGTCACCTCGCCGACAAACCAACTCACTGGGGGCCTGCCAGACCGGCATTTCAAACTGCTCCGGGGAGGAAACGCGGGGAAACGGCAGGATCTGTCCGCCGGGATCACCGAGGCAGAACTCGTAGCGAGTGGCCAGTGAAGTATACAGTGCCGTATAGCGTGCCACATGCACCCGCGAATACCCAGGCTGCATCTCGATCACGGCGATCTCGTTCCGCGATCGGGCAAAGCCAACATTCAATTGAGCCTGCTGGATCACTACGACCGTACAGGCAATCGCGATCAGCGGTGCCGCGATCCACGCCCACTCCACGCGGCCAAGGAGCCGAAAGACGATCCAGTTGGCTGGTACGAGCACGCACAAATAGCCAACCACGACCCAGATAATGAAGCTCCGCTCGGGAACGCTGATGCCGGCGGCATTGGCCAGCGCCGTTCGCGCGGCCTGGGCCACGGGGCTGAAGTCGTTCCAGGCACCCAGCCCGGGAGCAACTTCTTTGTCGAGCGAGACAGGAGCGTTGTCGTTGTCCGGAATGCCGTTTTCATCGACGATCGAGTCGGACGTCGGAGATCCGCCAAAACGGGTTTCCGAAACCGATCTTTGGGCTGCCACGACATCAGCCGCGTAACTCGTGAAGTTTACCCACGCATCTCGGGAAAAATATCGCACAGCGGTCATCTTCGCGGCATCCAGAGGGGAGGGATTCGCTTTCGCGTCGGCCCATCGGAATTTCAACTCTTCCGTCTCTTTGTCGATCCAAAACACCCGTGCTGGCCGCCGCAGCAGACAGGCATTAAAAAAACAATCGTAGCCCGCCCAACCGGTCAACTCGGTTCCCGTCAGGCGGAAGGCCGAGGCCACGATTCGTCCGCGGCCAACTTGCCGCTCAACGAGCAGGTCGCTCGTGTAGGGCAGATACTCGGCGCGTCTTTCTTTTTTCAGATCAGCCCCCGGCCAAAATTTCACCGGCCTCGGAGGAGGACCAAATTCACCAGCCCAATAACTAAATTCCGCCAAGTCCTCTGCCGAGAAAGTTCGCGACTTTGCTACGGTAGCCGGTAGGTAGGGCCGCAGGAAACTGTTCTGGAGTTGCTCCAAGGCATCGGGGCCGCTGACGATAATCTGCCCACCCCAATGCAGCCAATCGACCAGAGCATGTTGTTGGTCGATGTCGCATTGCGCCGGGTCGAAGTCGTCCCAAAGCAGATAGGCAATGCTCGTCCAGCAGAGCGCGTTGCTTGGCAGGCTCGGCCGCCGCGATGCAGGCATCGACACCACTTCGTAGTACTTTGGTCCCGTGTCGCTTTCGGCATTGGAACGACGCAGATGGATCGAGGCGAGTTTCTTGTCAAGATACTCGTAACGACTAGCCACTTGCGAGAGCACGATGAAGTAATAACGATACGACGGCATGCGCTGTAGCAACATGCTCCGCTCAATCGCCGCCGGACCTCCGCCGCCGGCCGCCAGCTTGAAATTCACCGAGCGGGCTTCCTGTTGTGGCGGAATCCAAATGGACGATTCCAACGACTTCGGCTGGTCCTTGGCCAGGGCGGCGGGACGCTGCATGGCTATTTCATAAGGAACTGCAACCAGCGGCACCTTGTGGTCACTCTGGTCGACAATCTGGGTTTGCAGCTCGCCCTGAAAGTCGCCGCGATTGGCCTTCACGTCGGGCCAAGTCAGGCTGACCCAGTGGCCCGGCTTGCACAACCCGGAAAATTCCTTTGGCGAGGGCGTAACAGTCGGCCTCTGGGCCTCGAATGGCTCTTTTTCCTTTTCTTTTTTCTTGGCCTTTTCTTCAGCCTCCGGTATTTTGTGGCATCCTCCGCAGCTCGGCAGGCAGAGTATCAGCAAGAAAAGCAACAGGCACTTGGCGCCATGCTCCTTCAAGATTGCTATCACTCTGTCCTCCTTGATTTAGTGTAACGGATCGCCTTTGGTGTGCGACGGCTTACCGTCGCTTTTCAATACGGCTGGTCCCAATCGAACAAACTCCCCTCGCGTTTTGAAATGCGACGGTAAGCCAGCCATTTTCTTGGGCATGGTGAATTCCTATCATGGTCATTCATTTACACCGAACAAAAACCATTTTACCAGATCGTACCAAGACGACAGGCGATTCAGCGGCCATGATATCAAGAGGATTCACCGCAAAGGAACGCAGAGAACGCAAAGAAAGGGAAAAGGGTTATGCGTTTTACCCTTACCCAGATTCCAAACGCTACGGCGCAGGATAATAGCAGAGCGAGGCTACCGGGCTCAGGAACACTTGCAACATGAAAACCGAGAGTGCGGTACTCGTACGTGGGGTAGGTGTAGCGAACCCCCCGGCAAATGGTGGGTTGCGCACGAAGTTGAGACGCTGGCAGCACTTTCCGCTGTTCCAGATCATTTCGCGTAACGCACCGTTCAATGACAACCGTTGGCAAGGTTATGATCAAGGCCCTTATTCCTAACTTCGGCCTGTCCCCCATTTTCCTCCTTACCCCGCAGTCAACTGCCGTTCAATCTGGCGAATGGCCTCGTCGATTTTCCATGTATGCTCGGGCATGCAGAGTGGTTCGTCGCAGATCATCCACTGATCGACCCGCTTCTGGGCGGAAATCACGGTACTGTGACTGCGGTGACCAAAAAACGCACCGATCTCGCTTAAGGCGGATCGCGTGTGCTTCCGCGCCAACCACATGGCCAGCATCCGCGGTTGGCTGACGCGACGTGTCTTGTCGTCGGATTGCAGGGTATGGGCTTCCAGGCCAAAGACCTTGCAAATCGCTTTCTCGATGTCAGAAAGTCGCACCACACGCGTGTTGTGCTGAATCATTTCGCTAAGTGCCTCTTCAGCCATGGGAACCGAGATCTTTTGCCGTGTGGCCTCGCTCGTGGCCTGCAAGCGGCAAATGGCCCCGGAAAGTTCCCGGGCGTGTCCCGTCAACCGCGATGCCACGAACCGCTGCACATCCGCAGGCACTTCAATCCCCAAACGCTGCGACAAGTAACCGACGATCCCCAATCGCGTGGTGAAATCGGGTGGCTCGATGCGGCAAACCATCCCACCGGTCAGACGCGTGGTCAGTTCAGGCATGAAGTCGTTCAATTCAACCGGTGGCCGATCGGCAGCGAAAACCAATTGCCGGCCGTCGCGCAGGAGCGTGTCAACCGTGTGCATCAATTCGACCTGGGTGGCCCGTTTTCCGGTCAAAAACTGCAAATCGTCGAGGATCAGCACGCGTACACCACGATATTTACGGCGAAAGACGGGCAAACCGCCACCCCGCAAGGCTTCGAGGAACTGGCTGGTGAACTGCTCGGAAGAGAGATAGACGGTCGTTGTGCCTCGGCCTGCCTTCCGCTCAGCCGACCAGATACCTTCCAGGAGATGCGTCTTGCCGACGCTTGTGGGGCCGTAGACAAACAGCGGCGTGATCTGTCCCGGGTTGCGGGCGACCATCTCGGCGGAATACATGGCCAGCCGGTTACTCGCGCCGACCACGAAAGACGAGAGCGAGGCAAACTTCCGTGGCGAAAAGGCGGGAGTGGGCGGTGGCGCTGCCTGCTTGGCCACTTGGCAGGTGTGCGCCACTGCGCCCACTTCCGCCGTTCTCGCCGAATCGTGTCTACCCTGACCGTTGAATGAAACCATTACGTCGGTACCTGACTGTGACTGTGTCAAAGGCTGAGAACCCACCAGCGGCTTGACAATACCGTTAACCTTCACATCGGCCGCTCCGCCACTTTGGTCGGAAACCTCGACACGGAACTCCAGCGACGGACGCTGGCCGAGGATTGCCAAGCAGACCTCCTCGATCGCCGTGCGAAAGTTCGTACGAATCCAATCGAGGAAGAACTGATTCGGTGCCCCGATCGTAAGGACGTGGCCGTCCCAATCGATCCGCGTGCGCGGTCCGAACCACAGTTCAAATCGGTCTTTTCCGACCCTGTCGGCCAGTGCAGTAAGCAAGGCCGACACGATGTCCATATCGTCCCTGGTCAATTCCATCACCCCGGCGCACGTCCTTCCTTAACCGGCCGAACCGACGACCTGCAATGTCGCCTTTTTGAGCCGATCCGCAAGGACGCACTGGCTGTGCGACGGCTGATGCCGTCTTGGTTCCTGTTTTCCCAACAAGAAAGTGGCTTTCTCGGTCTGTGGCAGGCCGCAGGAACTGCGATACCCGTCCTACACGCGGGCAGCCGGTAGATATTTCCTACCACCTGCCTTACCGCGAATACCGTCTGCCTTGTTGGGCTTCCATCTGTGTCACTCGACCGCCTGATTCTAGCAATGCTGGCACTGCTGTCAAAGGTCCAGTCGCGATTGTGAGACCAGAGTTAAATTTTCTTTGAATCGTCGCGCCGGATTCCGCGATAATCGTGGTCATAACGGAGGAACCACCAATTTTCTTGCCGGCGTTCCAGCGGATTGAGCAGGGTGGAAAAAATGTTCAACAGACTGCCGCGCACGAGCGTTCTGTACGGAGAAAACGGAGAATCGGGAGAACGTCGTCTAGCAAAGGCGTTTATTAACCTGACTCTCATAAAACGCGAAGTTTTCCGTAGCCCAAACAGCCGGGAATGTCTATTCTGCCATCGGTCCGTTCTCATCGAGAACCCGGATGTACACCGACCTCCGATCCCAAGATTGAAATCCGGCCGCCGCGTACATTCGTAGCGCAGGCTCGTTGGCCGCGTCCACGGCCAGCACAAGGCGATTCCGCGATGCCTGCCCGGAGAGCCACAGGGCATGGCGAACAATCTCGACACCCAGGCCACGCCCTCGCGCCGTCGGTAACAGCCCCATGTAAATCAGCTCCCAGATCGCATTTTCTGGGTAATCGGTAAGGATAAGACAGCCGATCTCCTCACCCTGGTGGAGTACGATAAACCATCGTTCGGGGTCGAAATGGCCAGTCGCCTCATATCCTTGCAGTACTTCGTTGACACTGCGCACTCCATTCACGGCCGGACAGTCCAGGCTACCTTCATAGGTAGCATCCACCAGTTCGGCAAACCGCGCGCGCCGCTTAGGTGAGTAAGGTTCAAACTGAAGCTCGGAACAAGGCGGACTGGTTGGGAATTCATCGGCTAGGCAAACCAAGTAAAGCAGGTTAGATAGGTGTCGAAAACCAACGGCCGCCAGTGATTTGGCATCCGCCCCCGCGTCTGTTGGCAAGAGGGCCTGGACCATGCGAATTTCAAGTTGTGGAAGATGTATTAGGCCCGCCCGAAGTAATTGGCATACCGTTTCTTGCGGCTCTCCAGCCACAATCCGAGGCGG
>JANXQG010000279.1 GCA_025356915.1 Planctomycetota bacterium
TGCGTCGTCGCCATCCCGATGCACAGCCCACCAGCGATACGACATGCGTGTGTGCAGCAACGGGAGCACACGCTTCTCCAGCACACGGTCATCCTTGCAGCCGACGACGATCTTGAGCCCTTCCTTGTCCGACTGATCGGAACAGTATAGGATCAGGTTGTCCTGATTGAGCTGCACCATGGCGGCGAAGAACTTCCTGGCGTTGAATCCGGGACACAACCCGCGTACCGTGATGGTCCTGTGGTCCGTGGCGTCAGCCACCTTGTAGTTGCAACGGTACTCCAACGTACCACGACCGTTACGGTACATGTCCTCGATGTCCGCCCTCGCGCTGACGAGGATGCCATGACCGTAGTCTGGACCATGGAGGCAAGAAACCAAGGATTCGAAGGACGCGTCGGGATCCTGGGTCAAGAGGATCGCGGCGTCCAGAATCTCTTGAAGATTGTGCGGTGGGATGTGCGCGGCCAGACCCAAACCGATGCCCTCGCTACCGTTGAGGAGCAATAACGGCACCTTCACCGGTAGAGTGACGGGTTCCTTGTCGGTGGACGAGTAGTTGTCGGCCATCTGGGCCACGTCGATATTGTCAAAACATTGGGCCCCAAAGTGGCTCAGGCGTGCTTCCGTGTAGCGAGCAGCAGCGGCCTCGAACATCGACCCACCAAAGTTACCGTGACCTTCAATGAGCGGATAGCGTTCATGCACCATGCCGACCATGGCGTCGTAGACCGCCGTATCACCGTGTGGATGCCACTTACCCAGAGTGGCGCCTACGATTTCTGCGCTTTTCTTGTGTGCCCGTTCTGGCAACGCGCCCGACTGGTAGGCCGCGTACGCCACACGACGTTGCACGGGCTTCAGCCCGTCGCGAAAGTCAGCCAGAGCACGATTCATGACCACGTAGCCGCCGTAACGGCTTAGCGCCTGTTCAGCGTATTGGTCGATTGCCTGGTCCGTCATGCCTCGATGTTCCCGAACAATTCAGCTTTCAAGCGATCCGCAACCTCTTCGGCCCCGATGGCAGCAGCCGCGATGGTCACCCACGCGGCCGACTCCGACTGTGGGTCTTGGTCCATGACCCACGTCACTTCCCTAGTGGGGCCTATGATGAGGGCAGAGGAACCAGCGGGGAGAATCCATATGGTTCCAGCCTCGACGTCATCACTGCGCACGTGGTCAAGGTCACCAAGCAACCCGTGTAGATCCTCCGTGTGCTCCTCAAAGTTACCGGGATGGTCGTAGATCCCAGAACGGATCAGCTGTTCCAACCTTCGTAGGATACCTAGTTCAACTTCGTCTTTGTTCATGGTCAGGCTACTTTGTATTGCTCAATATCCTGGCCGTCCGCCTTTGCGGCTGCCAAGAGTTTCACGTATGCGTCTTCCCAGGATTCACCGGCCTCGATGGTCTCTGCGTGACCCCAACCTATGCCCATCTTGAACTCTACCTCGAAAGGTAGGATCAAGTCAATGCCCCAATCAGCCTTGAGGGGCGCGGGATTGACCATTTCTATCTCCATGAGACTGGTCGTCTTCTTGATCATACCAAGGTTCAGAGGTACCTCGACCAACATGGCGTCGTGCACAAGGTTCAGGAGCTTGACGGGGTCGTTGTCCTCCACGATGCGGTCGTGAATGCGACAAGCAGCCAGCACCATCATGTTCGAACTGCTCCCCTGGACGGGGGAGTTACGTGCCTGGCGCAAAGCGCGCGACGCTACGCCCTTGTCTGCACTATCCAGCTCCTGACGTAGATGGCGGCGGCGCTTGAAAGCATCAGCAACGTAACCGTGGCGCAGCGCGAACTGTTCGATGTCCTGGAGCCACTGAGCTGCGTGCTTGACCTTGGCGAAGAAGCGGTCCTGTAGGTCCTGTGCCTCATCGGGGCTGATCTTAAGGATCTGCGCCATCGTGTTGATGTGCTGCCCGTAGATGGCGCCGAACACTAGCGACTTCACGGCCTGACGCTCAGATTTCGTGATCTCCGCAATAGGCTTGCGGTACATGATGGATGCAGCCTGCTTGTGCACGTCGCACTCCAGGCGGACACGTAGTTTCAACGCTTCGTCGTGTGGGCTGGCTGCCAATTCCAACCGCATTTCCTGCATGATGGAGAACATCTTCGCGTACTCGACGTCGTTGGCCAACTGGGCCCACCAACGGATCTCTGCCTGCGAATAGTCGCCTTCGATGAGACAGAAGCCAGGCGGTGCACGATACAGCGATTTGATGGCTTTCTTGTACTTGTTGTCCGCGCGCGGCAGCTGGCTGTTGTTCGGATCCTTCTGGGACACGCGGTTCGTGACCGTGCGTGTCCACAAGAGGCTGGCGCGCACACGGTTGTCCTGCATGTCAGGGTGCGTTGTGAGGAAGTTCTGGATGCTATTCAAGTAGCTCGTGCGCAGTTTTTCCAGGCCCTTGAACTCGCTGACGTACGCGACTGCCGGGTACGGCGGGACCTTTTCCTGAGCACCGTACTCCTTGTAGAATGCGGCGTCGATCGATGGTTCACCGTCCGGGTAGTTCTTGCTTGGCTTCCCTAACTCCAACGGTGCCAGTTTCAACTGGTTCAGGAACAGCTCTACAATGTGATCCTTCTTATTGATCTGGAACATCCGTGGTGCTTCACCGAACAGAGCGGACATGCCGGCAGTACGACCGTCGCGTTTCTGGATGGCCTCGTTGGCCGCGATGGTTTCGGGCAACGCGTACAGCAGCTGTTCGACTTCTTCCGTGCGCTTCAGGATGGGGGAGTCGTCGCTCTGTAGGATCCGTAGCTGCTTGCGGTCCACGAAAATGCCGTTGCGCTCGATGTACGGTGACATTGGGATCGCACGACCGAACCACTTGGTGGTGAAGCGGTACAACGCGGGCGCGTACTTGCCAGCCATTTCTAGCACGCGGGCGCGCAGGCGAAGTGTCACGTAGGCATCCATGCCACCGTACTCAGCCAACTTCTCCAACGAGAGCATCGCGAGTAAGCCGGCGTTTCTGGCCTCAAGGACATCGGCCTCGTCACCGTAGTGGAAGAAGCCCAAGAATTCGGGGGCCAACGTTTTCAGGGACATAGGGCCATAACCCTTGCCCTTCTTTTTGCCACGCTGTTGGCCCGTATCGTAAAGCACGCGGTTCTCGTCCAACGTGTAGGCGCCAAACATGGTGTCGAAGATGGGCCGGTTGAACTTGTAAATCTGCAGAAAGCGTTGGGCCTTATCGACCTCGAACGTGCCGGAGTGCGTGACCCAGTCCTGGAAGCGCGCTGGTGCCGTGAATATCTCCCGCAGGCCAGGCTTGACGACTTCCTCCAGCTCGGCGGGTGACCACGGTGATTCACCGTGCTCAAACGGCACTACATAGCCGGTATCGTAGTCCCACGCGAATTGCCAAGTGAGAACCCGGTTCTCGCCCACACGGTTCAAATTGATAGTCTCGGTGTCTAGGGCCACACTATCGTTGGCTGTCAGACCGTGGAGGATGTGATCCTTGAGATCCTTGAACTCCCCGAGTGTCTTGATCAGGACGCTGGTCCCGCGTGCACTGAACTGATCGGCTGTACCTCGTGAGATCACGAGGGCACGGCTGATGTCGCTAAGAATCAGCCCCTTCTGCGCAGGCTTCGAGAGGATCTGATTCGGCGAAGGCATCACCACATACGTAATACCACTGATGACCTTCGGACCGCGTCGGCGCGCTTCCATGACGGCCCCACTGCCCCAACTGGTGTCCAGCGGATCTGGATTCAGCGTCATCAACGCGATGGCCCCCATGAGCACAACAACCTTGGGCTTCAAGGTCCGTATGTCATCGAGTATGTGCTGGCCGCAGATGTCGACCTCCTGCGGTGTCGGTGCACGCCACTTCTTGTTGTCGTCTTTGGACCTACATCGAACTACATGAGCGAATGCGTAGCGGACGCCACCGCCGGTGGTCTCAATGTGGTGGCGGACCGCACGTCCACCGTCCCCCAGCATGGGGAGGCGTTGGATGTCGTCTTCGTAGGTAGGGTAGTCGGTCACGAACAGCACGTCGACCTCTGGGGTCGTACCAGGCGGGCTGTCTGTGTGGACATCCGTGCCGATGTAGCATCGCCCGCTGGTACCCAGCGGACATTGTGCACATCGGGTGGACGCTTGTTTAAAAGTAACGCGACGCAAATTTGGACTCCACGCGAGGACACAGGCCCCATTGTGTACCTACTGTTTTACGGTACTTTGTCCGAAGTCTACTCCAAAATGATCGTGGAGTCAACATTGTCGACAACGTAGCCACCAGCGTTATCGACGCGATCTATGCCGTGGACGAAGATCCCAAGCTTACAGTATGGAGCAAGCGCCACCAGCGCAAGCTACCTCGCCTCTAAGATCCGTGGCGTCAGTCTCCTCCACAAGGGCAGTATAGTCAACAGGTTTGTAAGCAGCCAGGATAGCGTTCCAACGTGCTTCGTCGGCTTCCGTCTGGACCTCTTCCATGGGAGCGTATACAAAATCCTTATCGCCTGTGTCACTGAGTAGGCTGACGCCTGTGAAAAACTCACGGTTTTCCCACAGATAGTCAGCAACCTTATCCCATTCGTCGGCCTTCACCGTCACGGTGTTGGAAACGTTGTGGTGAAGACCAGGATTACCGTCCATACGGGCAGTTCCATGGATGACCCAGTTCTGCTGGGTACTGCGGATCATGTCAAGGAACTGGATCGCGTGTAGGTCTGCTTTGATGGTAGCCCCATTTGGTGCTTCCACGGGAAACTCGATAAGAAATTTCCCATCCGTTCGACGGACGCACATGTGTGGGTTGACGGACTTGAACGCCTGAAACACGAACTCCAAGGGGTCCGCGGTCACACGGCGGATGTACCGGCGGGCGTGGTGGGCATGATGGCCGCTTGATACGCAGCCAAGCTCCAACGAGGTTGTGTTATGACTCTTCACTGCACCATCATAGAACCAATGTGTCTTGTCGACCTCTACGTCAAATGTGGCCATGCTACCCAGCGAACGCACTTCACGAATCTTACCAGGTATTTGACGGCCTATGGTTGTTTCATTGTCCATCTGCCACACTATGCGGTCAGAAGATTCCATAAAGATACGACACTTTACACTGTGTGCTACCAAATGATCAAAAGCACTACGTTCCGTAGGAGACGAGGACAAACTCAGATGGTACAGATGTCGGCTTTTCTGGAAGCTTTCACCTACGCTTTGCAACGATCGACCAAAACCAAGACCAACTGCCCACATGACCTGCTGAAAATGCCTAGAAAAATCGTCAGATGCCGTTGAAATTTGAGGACGGAAACCCGTCTTTGTGTGATTCAAGCAACCATCGGAGTCAAGAAGTCCGGCTGCAAAGGCCACAACGTGACGCCAAGACGATGCGCGAACACATCTCGGTATACGCTCTAGCGTATCCGCTTCTGCGTATTTTTCGATCCCGTTCCGAATCATCCACAACCAAAGGTGCTTGGACCCCAACTCCATAGCAGCCGCATTGCGGTCACTAAGCTCACGAACTTCGCCTTCCAGGCCAAACTTTTCTAGGATAATTCTACGAGCCTTAGCGATAACGCTACGATTACCATCAGTGAATCGAAGTCTGTACTTGTTAAGAGACTGCGCGCCATCTCCCCAAATATATCCAATCAACCACGCCAAGTCATCGTCCATGATTTCCGGTTGGGTAATAACCTTTGCTGCCGAGCGCATCGTTAGTGCTCTCGTGTTAACCGCGGTAAACCGCCAAGGATTCTCATTCCTATACGCAGTTGTACAGACGTCCAAAACGTCACCTGGCGTAAGACGATTGGTTGGTACCCAGGTATTGACGTCTTCACGCTGGCTCGCACCTTCGTGTGTATGCCGATACTTGACAAACCAAGGATGATTTGGTGTGGAGCGAACAACCAACCCATAATTCATCTCAATTTCCAAAACCTCGGATTCGCCGTTATCGAATGTTCGCGAGATAGGTGAAGTTGTTGTTCCTTGGGCAGCAGAGATGTCTTCCGGTTGTTTAGCCCAAGTTTCTCCAGTCGGATGGTGCCAGAACAATTCTTCTAGTGTAAGAATGCCCTTATCTGTCGTGGTAAGTGCGTCCCAAGGACGACAACCACTTGGCTTGACGCAAGTTGTGCGGGCTGCAGACCGGATACCCAAGCGGGCCGCATATTCCGCGTTCCACACCTTGATGCTCTCCGCAACCTTGCGTTGATACTCTGGGTTGCAGGAGATCGCGGGCGCGTCCAACATGCCGGTCATGCCGATGCCCAAGAGGGCGTCACGCTTCGCGATAGCCTCAGAAGCCCACCCCAAATAGGGCATGTCTGTGTACGTGGCCTGAATGGTGCTGATCAGTGTAGCTGCGCGAGCCGCCTCTAGGAAATCATCCAACGACGTCAGCTTGGCAGCGTTAATCTCCACGAGGTTGCAGAAGGAGTAGCCGCTGTGTTCGGATCCAAACTCCACCTTGACACCGTCGGCAGCGAGTTTGGCTTGTAAGGTTTCGTCTACACAAATACGCGGATTCATTGAAATTTCGGCGCATGGGTTAGTAGTATAATTGATATCGTCCGTGAAGTAAACGCCAGGCTCCCCGAACTCACGACTCATCTTGAAGATGCGCTTGAACTGCTTCTTGCGCACATCGTCACGCTTGAGAACCACGGAGTTGTTGGCGTTGGCCAACCAGGGCTCGCGGGCGAACCAGTTGCCAGTCTTGCAGTTCATCATCTCAGAGTCTTCGAAGCTGAACAGAGCGATCATGGCTGAACGTCGGATGCCTCCAGAGAGCACCGCGTCCGCTGCGTGGCACATGATGCGGTGACACTCAATGGGGCGCAGGCGACGACCTTGCACGGAATCAAGAACACCACGTATGGCCTCCAATGCCTCCTTGAGCTTGCGATGGCCAGGCGCACGTCCACCGCTGGTGACCAACGGTGTACCCGCAGAGCGGATGCGGTTGTAGGCGAACTCCAAGTACACGCCGTCCAGGTAGCTCTGAAATAACGCCTTCAAGGCATCGGCCCAGCCCTCAATAGTGTCCTTGACCACATGGTGACGAATCTTCGTTACATCGACGAACGGGATCACAGGAAGTTTTTCGACATGATCGAACTGGATGGAGTAGCCTACACCGCAGCCGCTGAGGAGCAGAAACAACGCCTCAGAGAATGCCTCAATGCGGTCCACATGTGTGGAGCTGCAGTTGAAGATTCTACAGTTGTTTTGTAGGATGGCGTCCCCGCCAAACTGCATGCTGCGCATGCTGGGCAACAAGCGCTTTGCGCGCACCAGGTCGAACGCCTGATGGATCTCATCAGCCATCGCGGGGAAGCGACCGACGTGCATGTTCTCCACACGGGCAACGGTCTCCTCGTAGACCTCGCGGCGCTTCAGGTCCGGAACGTAACGGGCGTACTTGCCCGCGTGGATGTAGTTGGAAACGGCCAACGGGTCGACACCACGATGTGCCTGTCGGGCCAGGCGGGCTTCCGTGCGATCATGGCGATACAGGATGTACGCCTTCGCGGCTGCGAACTGCCGGTGGTGCATGAACGCCGTCTCTACAGCATCCTGGATGGTTTCCACGTCCACAGTCTCACCATCTAGGCTGGCCAGTGTCGTGTTGAGCACGTGGGTGGCCACACGGGCGTCGTCGACACCGCAACTGGCCATTGCAGCCTTGATCGCGTTCTTCAACTTGGCGATGTTGAACGGTTGTGTAAGCTCACCGTCGCGCTTCTTTACTTCTTTGATCATATCGTGGCTCTCAACCTCACCGATGTACGCCGTTTTGCTCAAAACAATCTCCCGATACACGTGTGACGTCCAGCCGCAAACTTGCGGTTGGTCTAATTTTACCCCGGGATCATCACGGAGTAATGGTAAATACCCAGATGTTGTATCTGTCCTGAGTAGACACACTAAGGGTAGAAGGTTGAGAACGCGACTACTGATTTACGCTTGTTTCTTACCCGCCAACTTCATGAATTTGCGACGCACGAAATTCAACCACGTGTCATCCATATCACCAGGGTCTACACCGTCTGGTAGGTAGAGGGCATGCATAGAGAAATCCGTGCTCAACGATTGTAGCAACGTTTCGGTGGCTGTTCTTCCGGCCTGATCACCGTCGAAAAGCAAGATCACGTTACGAATCCCTTTGCTGTTGAGTAGCCCACGTTTCGTGTCTGACCAGTTCGCCACACCCAAGATGGCCATGGCATCGATGCCAGCGTCGATGAGTCGGATCGCGCTGGTTTGCCCCTCGACCAAAACGACAGTCGTGATTGCACCATAGATATCGTAGGGATAGAGAACTTTTTTCGCGTGTACGCCATGCACGTTACGATACTTGGGGTGCTTCTCCCTGTACCATACCTTAAGTCTCGCCTTGTAGTCGTCCTGTGTCTCGCCGTCAAG
>JANXQG010000558.1 GCA_025356915.1 Planctomycetota bacterium
GGTTCGTGCAGTTGCTCTCGCCTTTTGCCCCACACCTGGCCGAGGAGCTTTGGGAGCAGTTGGGCCACGTCCAGACGCTGGCTTATGAGCCATGGCCGGAGTTTGACGAGGCATTGCTCAAGGAAGATACGATTGAGATCCCAGTCCAAATCAACGGCAAGCTCCGCGGGCGGATCGTGGTTGCCACGGGTGCCGATCAGGCCGCCATGGAAGCCGCCGCCCGCGCCGATGAAAAAATTGCCGAACTGCTCACCGGCAAGACGATCGTGAAGACAATCCTCGTCTCGGGGAAAATGGTGAATTTCGTGGTGAAGTAGCAGGTGGGGAGTGCGGGACGGGCACCCGGGAGCATGGGAGGCGCCGCCACCGCTGATCGAATCACCCTTCCTTGATTTTTGCCAATTCGGCTTCGGCCGCGGCAAGTTGCTTCTCGAGGTTCTTCACTTCTTGAGGATCGTCCATCTGCTTGCGGGCACCCGCCAACTGCTGCCGCATCGTGGTGATCCGCGTGTTGAGAACGTCGATCCGCTTCTTTGCTTTCTTGTCCATGACAGGACTCCAGGGGTTGATGGATGTTGTTGCTGTGTCTTACGAGATTCTACTTTCCTAAATCATTTCCGTAACCCTTCGCAATGATTCTTCTTGCGTTTGGATCTCTCCATCGAGCTGCGCGTCGCGAACGGCTTGCAGGATCTTCTTGAAATTGGGGCCGGGATGAAGACCATGCCTGCGCAGGTCATCGCCGGTCAGCAGCGGCGGTGGGTCGAGCTTCTCGCGCGGTTGAGCGAGCCATTCGCGGCAATACGCCGCTTCGTCCGGCCCATGCGGCGACGAGGCCTCATGCAGGGCCACCAAGGACTCGGCCCAGGGATGTACGAGCAGAGGCTGCAACTTCGACCATCGCATGAAGCGAGTTCTAGCCAAAGCATCGCGATGCGCGACCAGCCAGGCCGCTTCATCGGTCTCTTGGTTTGATAGCTTCCAGCGGAGCCCCACCTTGCGGACCATCGCAGCATCAGCCTGTTCAGCCAAGAGAGCCGCCAAAGCCAATGAGAAGTTTGAATCCCGTAGTCGCCCTAGTACGTCCAGCGCGTGCTCGGCCTGGGCCTGCGTTGTGTCATCGCGAGTGACGATCTCCGGCAGCACCGCCGCAGCCAAGCCCAGTTCGACCAACAGGCGAACCCCCTGCACTCGGCCGGTCTCGGTCAGCACGCGGCGCATTTCCATGGCAATCCGTTCAGGACTGACGACCGTGATCTCGTGGGCCATCTCGCGGACTGCGGCGGCCGTCTCCGCATCGATTGTAAAGCCAAACATGGCGGCAAAACGGACCGCGCGAAGCATCCGCAGCTTGTCTTCGCCAAACCGCAATCGTGGCGAACCAATCGCTCGGATCAAGCGGCGCTGCAAGTCTTCCTGCCCCGCGACGAAGTCGATCACCTGCCCGTTGATGGGATCGAAAAACATGCCGTTGATGGTGAAATCGCGTCGAGCGGCATCTTCGCGGGCGGAACTGAAGGTGACGCGATCGGGATGGCGGCCGTCGCTATATTCCGCGTCGTGACGGAAAGTGGCAACTTCGATCATCCCCGCCAGTCGCGGCCCCAGGACGGTAATCACGCCAAAAACCGCCCCCAATGGCAGGGTTCGTTTGTGGCCGAATAGCGCGCGCACTTCCGGCGGCGTGGCATTCGTGGCCACGTCGTAATCCTTGGGCTTGCGGCCCAGCAGTTCGTCGCGGACGCAGCCGCCCGCCCAATAAGCCTCAAAGCCGGCCGTGCGGAGCTGGCAAACCACATCCAGGGCAAAGTTACGTTGTTGTTCCGGTTCGATCATGGAAGTAACATGATTGTAACACAAGGATTTCCCTCCAGGGTACAATCAAAGAGCAAAAGTACCGCCCACTCCAGGAATCTGCCACGCATGACGGATCATCGCGCCCTAGACGCCTCGTTCGACCCCGGACCCGACTACCGCTGGGAGGAGATTCCCGCCGATACTCCTGCGGCAATCCTGGACACCATGGGCGGCCCCGAGGCCAATCGCATCACTGCCGGGCGTGAGGCAGTCCGCGTGGTCCGTGCCGGCATGGCCGTCCCCTGGCCCACGACCGGAGAGCTTATTTTGGAGGATGGCTCGCGGCGGCCTGTTAGCGACATGCTTCCGTCAGACTTGCCGCTGGGCTATCACGACTTTTATCCCACGGCTGGCGATTGGTCCACGCGAATTATTGTCACACCCGGGCGGTGCCTCGAACCCCGCGAGCCTTGCTGGGGCTGGGCCGTGCAGCTTCACAGCACACGGTCGCGGCAAAGTTGGGGGATCGGCGACATGGCCGACCTACGGCAGTTGGCCGAGTGGTCCGTCCGACTCGGGGCCGGTATGATGCTGATCAATCCGCTCGGTCCGCCTGCCCCCGTCGTACCGCAGGGGGCGAG
>JANXQG010000608.1 GCA_025356915.1 Planctomycetota bacterium
TGCCTAGGAGCTGCCTGCTGGCGGTGGCCACCTTGGGCTTGACGCCCTTGGCCGGTGTACCACCCAGGGCCTCGATCTGGGCATTCGTCTGATTCAAGGTCGCGATCGGCACAATCGCTCCTTCGGCAAAGTCGCTATCGCCCTTGTGCGATATCTTCAGGCACTTGGCCAATTCCTCGTTCACGGCACGGAACTCGAAGACATCCATGACCGAACCGGGCAGGAGGTTCGTGTCGCCGAAGCTCTCCACGCGGACCTTCCGCAACATCTGCGAGACAATAATCTCGATGTGCTTGTCGTTAATCTCCACGCGCTGGCTGCGGTAGACGTTCTGGATCTCGCGGGTAAGATAGTCTTGCACGGCCTCCTCGCCCGAGATGCGGAGGATGTCGTGGGGAACCAGCGGCCCGTCAACCAACGCCTCGCCGGCGCGGACGAAACTGCCCGCGTGTACGCGCAAGTGCTTGCCGTGCGAGACGAGGTGCTCTCGCTCGATGCCGCTTTCGCTATGGACGACGATCGTCCGCTTGCCACGACGCTTCTCGCCCAGTAGCTCTACCGTACCGTCGATCTCGGCGATCACGGCCGGATCCTTCGGTTTGCGCGCCTCGAAGATTTCCGTCACGCGAGGCAGACCGCCCGTGATGTCCTGTGTACCAGCCACTTCGCGGGGCGTTTTTGCCAGCAGCGTGCCAGCCGAGAGCTGATTGCCTTCCGTGACTTCAATGTGGGCCTTTTCCGGCAGGTAGTAAAAGTCGAGTATCTTGCCTGCCTCGTCCTCGATGATGATCTGCGGGTGCAGATCGCCCTTGTGCTCCGTGATAAGCTTGCGTTCGTGACCGCTAGGATCCTTCTCCGCTCGCATGGTTTCGCCTTCGACGATGTCTTCAAAACGGACCTTTCCGCTGACTTCCGCGAGAATGGGAATGGCGTGTGGATCCCACTGGCAGAGGATATCGCCTGGGTTGACTTCCTGATTCTCGCTGACCGCCAGGTTGGCGCCGGCGGGCACCTCGTACTTTTCCAGTTCGCGGCCCTTGGGATCCAATATGAGGATTTCGCCGTTTCGGGTGAGTACGACATGCTGTCCGGCGTCGTTGCGAACGACCTTCATGCGAGTGAACTTCACCACGCCTTGCTTCTTGGATTTGATCTCACTCTCTTCGACGTGGCGTGCGGCCGTTCCACCGATATGGAACGTACGCATCGTCAACTGCGTGCCAGGTTCCCCGATGCTCTGGGCGGCGATAATGCCAACAGCCATGCCCTCTTCCACCAGCGAGCCGGTGGAGAGGTCCATGCCGTAGCACAAAGCACAGATGCCCAGCGAAGCATCGCAGGTCATCGGACTACGGACCTGGATCTTCTCCAACCCCATCTGCTCGATGCGGCGCGCAACCTCGACCGTGATAAGGTCGTTTTCCTTGACGATCACTTCGTCCGTGATTGGATTAACGATGTTTGCACGGCTGACACGGCCACGGATCGAGTCCTTGAGACTCACCTCGACCTTCTCGCCGCGGTAGATCACGCCCTTGGTAATGCCATTCGTGGTGCCGCAGTCGTGCTGGGTGACGACGACGTTCTGGGCGACGTCGGCCAGCTTTCGCGTGAGGTAACCCGAGTCGGCCGTCTTCAAAGCCGTATCGGCCAAACCTTTGCGGGCCCCGTGCGTCGAACTGAAGTATTCCAGCACACTCAAGCCTTCGCGGAAATTAGCCTTGATCGGCGTCTCAATGATCTTACCTGACGGCTTAGCCATCAAACCGCGCATGCCGGCCAACTGGCGAATCTGCTCGACGCCGCCGCGGGCACCGGAGTGCGCCATGAGGTAGATCGGGTTGACATAGTTGACGTGCGTAGCGATGCGACGGTCATTTTCCAATTCGACCATCATTTCCGTGGTGATCTGTTCGCGAGCGTGAGTCCATGCGTCCAACACCTGATTATAGCGCTCGCCCTCGGTGATGATGCCGCGCTGATAGAGCTTGTGGATTTTGCCCACGCTCCTTTCGGCATTCTGAATGATCTTCTGCTTGTTGGGCGGCGTGATCAGGTCGTCGGTAGCGAAGCTCAGACCGCTGATCGTGCTCGAACGGAAGCCGATACGGTTGATCGTGTCCAGGAGGTCGATCGTTTTCCGTCGGCCGAGAATCTCGTAGCAGTCGGAAATCACTTCCGCCAGATCCTTCGACCGCAACGGCATGTTGTAAAACGGCATGCCCTTGGGCAACCAGGAGTTGAACATCACGCGGCCAACGGTCGTCTTGATGAGCGAGCCGGACTTGATCGAAGGGTCGTTCTTGATAAAGCGGCTTTCGGCCAGGCGGACCTCAATGGCCGCATGCGTAACCACCTTACCCAACGAATAGGCAAGCTGCACTTCATCGAACGACGAGAACTTCATGCCGTCGCCCTTGCACTGCTGTAGCGAGGCGGTCATGTAGTAGCACCCCATCACCACGTCCTGCGAAGGGCTGATGATCGGCGCGCCGTTGGCCGGACTGAAGATGTTGTTTGTCGACATCAACAGCGTGTGGGCCTCGACCTGGGCCTCGATCGAAAGCGGCAGATGCACGGCCATCTGGTCGCCGTCAAAGTCGGCGTTGAAACCTTTGCAGACCAGCGGGTGAAGCTTGATGGCATTGCCTTCCACCAAGGTTGGCTCGAATGCCTGGATACCCATGCGGTGTAGCGTGGGGGCACGATTCAGGAGCACGGGGTGATTTTGAATCACTTCTTCGAGAATATCCCAAACTTCCTCGTCCTTCCGCTCCAACATCTTTTTGGCCGACTTGATCGTATCGGCATGCTCCAGCTCCTTGAGCCGGCGAATGATGAACGGCTGATACAGTTCCAAGGCAATCTTCTTCGGCAAACCGCACTGGTGCAGCCGCAACGTCGGACCGACGACAATCACGCTGCGCGCCGAATAGTCAACGCGCTTGCCCAACAGGTTCTCGCGGAAGCGGCCCTGCTTGCC
>JANXQG010000632.1 GCA_025356915.1 Planctomycetota bacterium
GGTTAAAATCTATGTTTGTTAAATCTTCCGACCCTTTCACCCCGCAACCGAGAACCATCGTGATGAGTGTTTTCCTGGGAATCGACATTGGCACTTCCGGCACCAAAACCCTGGCGATCGACGCCGAAGGCCGCATCCTGGCCTCCGCCCTGGAGACCTACCCCCTCCACCATCCCAAGCCGCTTTGGAGCGAGCAGGACCCGGAAGATTGGTGGAAGGCCACGATTGGCACAGTCCGCCGAGTGGTCAAAGCGGCCAAGCTCAAGCCGGGCGATGTCAAGGCGATCGGCCTCTCCGGCCAGATGCACGGTTCGGTCTTCCTCGACAAACAGTGCAAAGTGATTCGTCCCGCGATTCTCTGGAACGACCAGCGGACGGCTGCTGAATGCGTAGAGATCGAGCGACGCGCTGGCGGTCGCAGCGAGTTGATCCGCATGGTCGCCAACCCGGCGTTGACCGGTTTTACTGCGCCCAAGATTCTTTGGCTGCGGAACCACGAGCCGAAGAATTTTGAAAAGACGAAGAAGGTCTTGCTGCCCAAGGACGAGATCCGCCGCCGCCTAACCGGCGAGTTCGCCACCGAGGTGAGCGACGCCAGCGGCATGTTGCTGTTGGACGTTGCCCAACGGGCTTGGTCGGCCGATCTCCTTTCCAAGCTGGAACTCGATTCGAGCCTCTTGGCCCGTTGCTATGAGTCTGAGGAAGTGACCGGCAAGCTCACGCCTGCCGTGGCGGACGAGTTGGGCCTGTCGACCGATTGCCTCGTCGTGGGCGGGGCGGGCGACTGCGCGGCCGGGGCGGTGGGTAATGGCATTGTGACCAAGGGCGTGCTCTCCACCTCGCTGGGCACCTCCGGCGTTGTCTTCGTGCATAGCGACGAGGTGAAGATCGATCCCGAGGGCCGTGTGCATACCTTCTGCCATGCGGTTCGCGGCAAGTGGCACATGATGGGTGTGAATCTATCGGCCGGTGGCTCGCTGCAATGGTTCCGCAATGCCTTGTGCCAAGCGGCCGTGGCCGAGGCGAAGAAGAAAAAGGTCGATGTCTACACGTTGCTCACCGCCGAGGCCGAGGCGGTGACCGCCGGCAGCAGTGGACTGTTCTTCCTCCCCTATCTCTCCGGCGAGCGAACGCCGCACGCCGACCCTGACGCCCGGGGTTGCTTTATCGGCCTGACGCTTTCGCACCAGCGCGGCCACCTGATTCGCTCGATCCTAGAAGGCGTGACGTATTCCATGCGAGAGAGCCTGGCGATATTCGAGGGGCTGGGCGTGCCGATCAAGCAGATCCGGGCTTCCGGCGGCGGTGCCCGCAGTGCCTTGTGGCGGCAGATCCAGGCCGACGCCTTCGGCCGCAAGGTGGTGACGATCAACAGCGAGGAAGGCGCGGCCTACGGTGTCGCGCTCTTGGCGGCCGTCGGCGCCGGCGAATACAAGAACATCGCCGAGGCCTGCGGTGCCACGATCCGGGTCGTCAGCGAGACCTCACCTAATCGTGCCGCCAAGAAGGTATACGATGCCGCCTTCCCCGTCTATCAGCAGCTTTACCGGTCGCTGAAGGGTGATTTCAAGGCGATTGCGGGATTGGGAGAGTAGACTGTCAAGCTACAGCAATGCCACGAACACGTCGACCGTGAGCCCGGCTTCGCGAATGAGCGATCGGAAATGCAGCCGGGAAGTGTGGGACAGGTGACCACGAACTGGCCATCTTCGTCTTGTTCCAACTGAATGCAAAATTTCATGGCGGAACCTTGATCGTGGCGGACTTCTTTTTCTCTATTAAGGATAACGGGCAGAGTACACCGAAGCAAGCGATGCCAAAGTTGCCCTAGCTTGACACGCTCTGAAAAATCAGAGATAATAACCGAGACTGCCGGGAGGGAGTGTGGCGGCTTGTTCTGGGCGACGCTCACTTTCGGGTTTCCTTCGATTTTTTTCGTGCTATTCGGACTTGTAAGCGGACTGTGAAGCGAACCTTATGTACAATACAAGATCATTATGGGCAGTCCTCGCTGTTTTGTCGCTGGTGGTTATCCTATTCTATGGATATCGCTGGCTGTTTCCACGAGTTCCGCAGGCAAAGAGCGCCGACGAATTGGCTGTCGCCGCGCTGGGCGATGGCACAGTGAAGGAGCGGCAATACGCCGCAGTAAAACTGTCCGAACTTGGCAAGCCAGCCCGCCAGCAGATCCTCCGAGTGTTGGATCAGAGCCAGGAGGCGGAGGTCCGCGTGGCCTGTATCCAAAGTTTGACCGAACAGTGGGACTACCGCAGTATGCCTCGCCTCTTCGATCTCATGGACGACCCTTCGCCCGCAGTTCGCCAGCGGGCGGATGAAGCGGTGCAGTGCCTACTCCGGGATTGCGTGGTCAGCAGGGCCCAAGGAGACTACCAGCGGGCGGAGCGGCAACGTTTGATATCGGCGGGTTACTCTACCCCCCTGCCGACGCCGAGTAAGGTCCTTGGCAACCAGCGGTCGGAGCGGCAGGCGGTCATCGAGCATGCGCGGTCGGAGTGGGAGAGATTCAAGCAATCCGGTTTAGGCCGGACGTTCATTCGTGAAAAGCTGGGAGGAGAAGACCTTTAAGAAGGCGCGGATAACCATGAAAACCACAATTTTTCGTCGTGCGTTTACGCTGGTCGAGTTATTGGTCGTCATCGCAATCATTGGGTTGCTGGTTTCTCTTTTGTTGCCAGCCGTTCAGGCGGCGCGTGAGGCGGGTCGAAGGACGCAGTGCGCCAATAGCCTTCACCAGATTGGCACGGCCTTCCAAAATTACAAGAGCGATAACGGCGGTTCGGCGGGCAATCTCAATGTTAACCTGTGGACCACCACGCTGACATCTTACCTCGAGGATCAGACCAAATCGGTGTACAAGTGCCCCGATGACAGGGAAAGCGGGATCGTCAGCGAAATCGATACCTATTTTTATGCGTCGAAGAGCAACGTAGCCAAGAAGAAGCCGCTCGACGGATCGGCCTTTATGTCCATAGCCCTCTATGATCTCGACGCGACCGTGTGGTCCGACTATGGAGGGAGAGGAGATACAGGGAAAACATGGAAACAGTGGATTCAGTCGCGCCTCGGTTCAAAGTATCCGGGGTACACGCCGTCTCCAGGCGCATGGGCACTTGTCACGGACGACGGCGCGGACTACGTCATCAGCGACATCTATTGGCTGATCGATCCCAATTTTCCCGGCGGGGGGCGAGGCTTCGCTCTCGATCCGATCTGCCAGTACTCCGGTGCCATCTGCCGAGGAGACCCGCCCGCGACAGTCATGGGTTATAACCCGGACGGAAGCACCATTCCCATGGGGGGACCCATCATAGACGGAAGCTGGTGGCCGCTCGGCACATCCAATCCGGTCAGCTATGGTATGAATAGCCGCGCCAACCGCTTTCTTTGGGACGGTAAAAAGGTACTCGTTACCGAGTACCTAAAACTCGTCGCCGACTTGGCGGGCGGAAACACCAGCGAATTGATGACCCCGACTCCCGCGATGGTGAATTCGCCAGACTGGACGCATTGGGGTGCCGGCCGTGCCCGACACTCCGGCATGATCAACACACTCTTTGGTGATGGGCACGTGGAGGCGATCAATCCCGACGCCATCAACCCCAAGCTAGCCAACGATGAATACTGGAAGGCGGATATCGACCTCAAGTAGACAGGAGTCTGGTCATGGAACTGCCGAAAAGAAAGCGTCGAGTTCAAGGGGGTCACCCAGCCTTTACGCTGGTCGAGTTGTTGGTGGTCATCACAATTATCGGCATGCTGCTGGCATTGCTGATACCGGCAATTGTCACGGTGCAGGAATCGGCTCGGCAGGCACAGTGCCAGAACAATCAGAAACAATTATGCCTTGCACTGCTGTCCTACGAAGGTTCGGAAAAATC
>JANXQG010000658.1 GCA_025356915.1 Planctomycetota bacterium
GAAAACCCCGAGGTTTCGACGTAATCGGCCACGGCAGCGAGCAGGCGGTAGGGGGCCGAACGTGCAATGCCCACACCAACGCCATAGCGGGCCGGTAGGTCGCATTCCCGCAATCGCTGCTGGAGGTAAGGAACGAGTTGCTCGTCGGGGACGCCGATCGCAATCTGCTCGGTGTTATAGCGACCGTCGAAATCGGCAAGGGTCCGAACCACGGCCGCCGCCTGATCGACGGGATCGTCTGCTACCTCGATCTGTTCGGCTGCCAAGGGGATTTTTTGTTCCAGCCATGCGGCCGGGCTGATACAGCCATGTTCGTCGAAGCGATCGGCCAGATTCGGCAGGGCAAATACCAAAGCGGTGACGCGATCCGCGACTTGGTCGAGCATTCTTCGCTGCGAGCGGTTGAGGTCCGCCGTACCGATCAGTACGATTTGGGCCTCACTGCGGCACTCGCGGTTGCGGATGGCCACTAAGCGTGCCGTCTGTAGATCCCACAACCCCAGGCGGTCGAGGGTGGCCAAATAGTTCTTTTGTATCTCGGCCAGTGCCTGCCATCGCGAAGCCTCTCGAAAACCGTCAATCTGCGAACCGCGTAGGGCCACGCTGGGGAAATCGAGATCCTCGGCCGCTAGCTCGCGATGAAGTCGGCCGAGCATATCGCCCAGGGAGAGCCACGCCAGCAAGTCATCCTGTGCGGGAAGCACGGGAACAATGGCCTGGACCTGGCGGGGGTCGCTGACACGCAGGGCCTCGATCCACGCCACTTGCTGGACTAGGCTGCCGGCAAAAGGCCGTTTTGCCTCGTAGAGCAACTCGGGCAATTTGCCTGCTGTGACGATCCGCGGTGGGCGGAGTTGCAACTGCCGCTTTTCCGCTTCTTCGACGAGGACTTCAAGTAACCGCCGCCCTGCCCGACCGCCTGGCAGGGCAAGCACGACGTTCTCCAGGTTGAGCTGCCCTGCGGACGCGAACCGTTGGACCAGGTAATCCACGGCGGCCGCCAGGGCCGGCCGGCTCCAATCCAAGATAATACGCTTAACGGACATCCGAGTTCTCCTATTTCCAACCCGGATTATTACATAATACGCACGAAAATGAAAATGGGGATAAACTTTTCCAAGCTTTTTGACTAAACTTAAACATTCCATCTTCAACAGGTTCCTGCGCGAGTTTTCCATGCGACGCGAATTGCTTGTCAGTATCTTTCTGGTCGTGGCCGTGACGACGGTCTACTGGCCGGTCCACTCCTATCCGTTCGTTTTGCTCGACGACTACTCCTATGTTTTCGAGAACCCGTGCGTCCGCCATGGACTGACTCCGCGGGGTATTGTCCACGCATTCACCGGCATTACCGTCGGCAACTGGCATCCGGTCACGATGCTTTCCCACATGTTCGACTGCCAACTATTCGGCACCGAGGAGGGCGCGGGTTGGCACCATACGGTCAACTTGGCACTGCACGCGGCCAACACGGTCCTGCTCTTCATCGCGCTGCGGCGGATGACGGGAGCCCTCTGGCGCAGCGCGATGGCAGCAGCACTTTTTGGACTGCATCCTTTGCACGTTGAATCGGTCGCCTGGGTTTCGGAACGCAAAGATGTTCTCAGCACGCTGTTTTTCATGCTTACCCTCATCGCCTATCACTACTATACCCAGCGGCCGACGGTGTTCCGCCATGCTGCGGTGTTCGTGATGTTGGCTTTGGGGCTGATGTCCAAACCGATGTTGGTGACGGTGCCGTTCCTGCTGTTGCTCTTGGACTTCTGGCCATTAGGCCGCACGAGACGGACGCCGCTTTTACGACGGATCTTAGAAAAAATGCCGTTGCTGATTCTCGTGGCCATCAGTGCTGCGCTGACCTATGTCATTCAGCAGTCAAGCGGAGCGATGGGCATGTTGGGGCAGCAAGTCCCCTTCTGGGCGCGGCTGGGCAATGCCATTTTCTCCTACGGACAGTACCTGGAAAAATGTTTTTGGCCCAGCCCCTTGGCGGCCATTTACCCGTATATCAACCGAAAGCCGATTGACGTACTGATCGTTGGCCTGGCCCTGCTAGCGATCAGCGTGGCCGCTATCCGCCTAGCCAGAATCCGTCCTTTCGTCATCGTCGGTTGGTGCTGGTATCTTGGAACCTTGATACCCGTGATTGGCTTGGTGCAGGTCGGCATGCAATCGATGGCTGACCGCTACACCTACATTCCGCTCATCGGCATTTTCATCATCGTCGCATGGGTCGCCGCGGAATTCACCGAGAACTGGCCCACACGAAACAAAGCCATCGTGGCAGCGGTGGTGTTGACCGCCTGCGGTTGGTGTACGTGGCGACAGGTGACGACCTGGTCCAGTAGCGAGGCCCTTTACAGCAATGCCGTGAAGGCCGATCGCTACAATTTTTTCGCAATACATGGACTTGGCATGGCCTACTGGCAGGACGGAAAGCTGGACGAAGCACAGCAACAATTCGAGCTTATGATAAAGATTCAATCCGATCCGACCCTCCACTTAGAAGGCGGTCTGGAGCCGGCCTACCGTGCCTTGGGCTTGCTGCTGGCGGTACGACATCAACCGAAGAAGGCACTGGAGCAGCTCGATGAAGCGATCAAAGCACGTCCCCAACAGCCCGAGCCTTATCGTCACAAGGCATGGATTTTGGCAACCACGCTAGACGGCGACGTCCGCGACGGGCAGAAGGCCGTGGAATTTGCAGAGTTGGCACTCCAACAATCACCCCAGAAACAGCCCGAGTATTGGGATACGCTGGCCGCCGCTCAAGCCGAGTCCGGGAAGTTCCCGGAGGCGATCGAATCGGCAGAAAAAGCGATCCAACAGGCACGGCTCATGCGAGCCGATGATCTCATGCCCGGCATTCAGCAACGTCTGGAGTTATACAAATCGGGCATGCCTTACCGCGCCGAGGCGCAACACCCACAGAGACTGTAAGAGCCCTCACCCCCTGCCCCTCTCCCGAGTACAGAAGAGGGGAGTTTTCGGATATGTCCTTCCCTATCTCAAAAGCCGTAGGGTGGGACGAGCTGCAGGCGAGCTCCACCATTTTAGAATCATGCCGCTTTGCGTTGGGGTGGGCTGAAATCGAGGGAGAACCGCTTCGCGGGGAGCTTGGAACGCACGAGGCTAGGCAGCAGTTTTTGCAACCCTTCAATTCGGTTAACAACATCGACAATCTGTTTGTTGCCGCTTAGAAATTGCTGGTGGTTCTGCTCCAACACTTCGGCTTTGAGGCGAGACAACTGGGTCAGGCAGGCACTCAACTCAGTCTCGCCAAATTCGCCCTGGCAGGCGGCCTTTTGGGCGTCGAGGTCCAGATGACTACATTCCTGCTGGTAGGGTCCCACCTCGACTTTGCGGCGGCGGATCCACTGCCAAGCGAGAAGAATGGCAGACAAAATCGAGATCACCGAGCCAAGAAAGCCCTGAATCTTGGTCAGCATTTTCTGAAACGGCCAGGGATCGGCGCGGTGGATATAGGCGACCGTGCCGCGATGGGCCCGATAGTCGCCTGACCGCTGGAGCAATGCCGGATCCAGTTTCTTGACGTTTGCCCGTTGGGCGAGATCGCTTTCGTAAAGCACCTCCAGAAGCCTCTCGATGGCTAGGCTCGACACAGCGCGATGCGCGATGAGCACACCCCGAACCCCAATCGAGTGAATCTGTTTTGGTGGCACCGCGGGACTGGTGCCATAGGTATGTGCCGGGATCAGAATGTCTTCAAAGCAGGGTTTCCGCAGCGAGATAGCCTCACCCATCGGCAACTCCAACAGTTGATAGCCGAACTGGCGCACGAGCTTTTCCCCCAAAGGCGAGGGCAAGGGCGAGAGGCTGAAAATCGCGTCGGGCATCGCATCGGGGGACGACTTCATCAGATCCTCAAAGGCGCGTGAATCAACGACAAAATCCTTTCCGCCAGTCAGGCCGATGAACTTGAGGATCTCCTCGGCCACGCTTCGCACCCCGGTGCCCGTCGGTCCCATGAAGATTGAGCGGCCGCGAAGTCCCTCAATTCCCCGATCGTAAATCGCCGGCTTGACGAAAAGGTGCAGGGTCTGACAATCCAGCATGGTCACCTGCCGGACTTTTTCCGCGGGAATCGACAAACCGGCTGGAATCGTCGTCGCGTCCAACTCGTGCTTGCTTACCTGTTGAACGGCGTCTTGTGCTCGAAGTTTCCATTGAATCTCGATCTTCAGATCTCGAGATTCGGCCTCGTCGCAGAGGATGTCGGTCAAGCCTTCGCGATACTTCAGTTCCATGCCGGCCCCGAGTTTTAGAGTCTCCACGGTCGTTTGGTTGAAGAAGTACCAAAGACCTACGGACGCCCCCAAGGCCAGCAGGGCCAGCAGGGCGAAAGCGTGCCTGCTCATCTGCTTGGGGAGGGGTAGATCGGGAATCGGAAAGGGAAGTCCGGCCATGGTATGCCTCGTCGCATGGGAAAGGTCGACAGACCCCGGCGAGAAAATCGCCGCGCACCGCGATTTATCCACAATGTTGCCTCGATTGTCAAGGTGAATCCGTGTTAATCTGGGATAGCTGCGGCGACTAATTCCGGGTTTCTGGTGTCAGTTGTGCGGTTTGTGCCACATACTCTTCGCGTCTGGCCTATGACGGATCTAGCGGTTCTTTTGCACCCGACTTTTCTGTTGTCAGGGTTGCACCGGATCTGTCGAAGGAAAGCAAGGAACCGATTGTGATTCTTTTGACCGCCTGCACTGATTTGCGACTTGTGTCAAAAGAACGGCAATTGCCACAAAAACCTACCCGATGATTCCCGTAATTCCCCATCCAATAACAATTTGTGGTGCAGGCGTCTCGCCTGCGTATGCAGCCGGGACGGCCGCACCACAAATGCGTTAAAACGATGGCGGCACAGCAAGCCAGCGGCAGTTCCATGCCCACCAACGCGAGGAGTTTAATCATGCAACATGCCTATCGAAACCCCCACTTGTTTTACCTTGCAGCCGCGGCACTTTGCCTGGGCGGATGCACTAGTTTTTCAGACTACTTTCACAACGGATTCAAGGTAGGACCCGAGTATGGTCCACCCAAGGCCGCAGTCGCGCCGCAGTGGATCAACACCACAGATATCCGCGTGCGTTCCCAGGCCGCCGACCTAAGCCGTTGGTGGTGCGTTTTTAACGATCCCGTACTCAACGATTTGGTCTACCATGCCTATAATCAGAACATCACCCTGAAACAGGCAGGCACTCGTATCCTTCAAGCCCGTGCCATGCTGGGAATCGCCACGGGCGAACTCTTCCCGCAATCGCAGAATGCGGCTGGCGGCTATCGCCGCAATGCTTCTTCAACCAATCCCAACTTTCCCGGCGGCGCCAAATACAGCGATCAGTGGAATTTTGGGTTTAACCTGGCGTGGGAGCTCGACTTTTGGGGCCGATTCCGCCGCGCCGTGCTGGCCGGCGAGGCCCAACTGGACTCCTCGGTTGAGGACTACGACGCTGTTCTGGTCACCTTGGTGGGCGATGTGGCCACAAGCTACGTCCTAATGCGTCAGTACCAAGAGCAGATTGCATTGGCCACGCAGAACGTGAAACTGCAAACAGACGTCCTGAAGATTGTCCAAGCCCGTTTGGATGCCGGGCGCACCAGTGAACTGGACGTCGATCAGGCACAAAGCACGCTTGCACAAACAGAAGCCCAGATCCCAGCGTTTGAAATCCTATTGCGGCTGAGCCAGAACCAGCTTTGCGTCTTGTTGGGTATTCCGCCAACCGACCTACAAGCGCGTCTGGGACAGCGGCCGATTCCCACGGCACCGCGGGAAGTGGTGGTGGGCATTCCGGCACAATTGCTGGAGCGGCGGCCCGACATCCGCCGCGCCGAACGAAACGCCGCGGCCCAGGCCCAGCAAATCGGTATCGCCCAGGCTGGCTGGTATCCGCACATTTCGATTAACGGCACCCTGGGCTATTCGGCCCAGAATGCGTCTCAATTGTTCACCTATCAAGCCTTCAATGGCAGCGTGGGACCGTCGTTTCAGTGGGATATCCTCAACTACGGCCGGATTGCCAACAATGTCCGCTTGCAGGATGCTAAGTTCCAGGAGACCTTGCTGATCTACCGCAACACCGTACTGACTGCTAGCGCAGAAGCTGAAAATGGACTAATCACCTTCCTCCGCGCCCAGGAACGGGCAAAACTCCTTACCGAGAGCGTTATCGCGGCCGACAAGGCGTACAAGATCGTCGTCAGCCAGTATCGCGTCGGCACGGTCGATTTCAACCGCGTCGCCACCATCGAGCAGAATCTGGTGCAGCAGCAGGATCTCCAGGCCCAAGCTCGCAGTCAGATTGCGGTGGGCCTGGTTCAGGTCTATCGGTCTCTGGGTGGTGGCTGGCAAATTCGCCTCGGCCAGGGCGTAGTTTCCGGATTGCCGCAGCCAACGCCGGCCTCGACGGAGAACGTGTCCATTCCGGTGCCCAACCTGGATCTGAATATCGAGCCTAGCAATCCCGCCCCGCAGGCCCCGCTGCCTCCGCCGCAGCCCAATCAGAAATGAAGGGAACGGATTTCCCAAACCCGCGGCAGGAGAATTGTAGCCCTTCCGGTTTTAGACCCCTTTGCGTTGGACTTTGCAGTTCTCCTGAAACCCCCGGCTAGAAATCCGCGGAAAAATCGGATAGGATTCAGATTGGGCTTATCATAAATCGAAACCTCCGGAGGTGTGTCATGTCTTGGAATTTTCAAAAATCAACTGCATTGCTATGGTTGGGGTTGGGGCTTCTGGCCGGATTGATGGTGGCTGGCCTTTGGCCAAGCGTGCCTTTGCATGCGGTAGCCTCGGACAAGATCGACACCTTTAGCATGGCCACCGGAGCTGTCGATAGCGAGTATGAGGCCGTCTATTTCCTCGATCACCTCACGGGCGATTTGCATGCCTACGTGATCGGTCGCATGGCGAGCGGTTTCGGCGTGATCCAACATTGCTATCGCAATGTGCTCCAAGATTTCAAGGCCGATGGCGAAAAAACTCCCAAGTTTCTCATGGTTACCGGTCTCTGCGACCTTAACCGTAGCGGTGGTCGTGGAGGAAACATGCCGAGCAGGTCCATACTCTATATCGCCGATGTCGCCAGTGGCCAGGCGGGTGCCTATGCCCTACCTTTCAATACAACGCAACACAACACTGGTCGCTATGTCGAGACCCCCTTGGCTCTGATCTGCGGCTTTCCCATCCGCAAGGTTCTCGCAACGCCCAAGAAGGCCAAAGCCTCCGACGCCTTTTGATCGTTGGCGAAAGGACCTTGAGCCGCCCTGCCTAGCCGCACCCACGGATCCTCCAATGGAGTGGTGCGGAAATTGGATGATTGGTTCCACAAAGTCGGCTTCAATTCTCGGTAATACCGAAATACCGCCGTTGACAGGACAAGGAGAACTGCAAAGTCCGGGGTCCGGTCCATTTTTCGGCCAAAACGGATGAAATTCACCAGAGATCCTTGCCCGAAAACATGGAACTGACCCCTTCGCGTTGGACTTTGCAATTCTCCTGTTGACAGGACGTGCGAACTCGTTAAATTGAAGATTATCCAGATTCTGCATCCGCGCGGAATGCTTACGGACGGGCTATTGTAGGCGATGAAAAAAGGTCGCCAAAGCGACCAAAGGGAGGATCCCATGGACGATGTGCGGGATGTACAACCCGTTTCGCCCGAGTTACTAGACCTCGTTCCAAAGACGTTGGCTGAGGCCGAGGCTCTTGCCGATTCCATCGAAAAGGCCGTTCAGCAAGAAACTGCTGGAGGTGTGGCCAATCTTTCGGTCATAGTCCACGGCGATCGTGTTTGGCTCCATGGTTCGTGCTCCAGTTATTACTGCAAACAATTGGCTCAACATGCCGCCATGACTGGCCCCACCGGTCTGAATTTGACGAACTGCATTGAAGTTGACTGAGCCAACACCGAATACACGTCGCTTGGCGATTACTGTTCGCGGTATCGTTCAGGGTGTTGGCTTTCGGCCGTTTGTTTATCGAACGGCGCGCGATCGTGGTCTGATCGGCTGGGTTCGGAACGAGTCCGACGCCGTCTGTTTGGAAGTCTCTGGACCCGCAGCCGTTGTTGCTGACTTCCTGGAATCGCTGCGGAGCGGGGCACCGCCTCAGTCACGGGTCGACTCGGTCGAGATCGAGGAATTGCCGGCGATTTCTACCCAAGCCTTAGCCGACGCTACATTCGAGATTCGCTCGGCAGCGGGCGATGCGCGGCCGCAGCCGACCATTCCAGCCGATCTGGCCACCTGTGATGCCTGCCGTGAAGAGATCGGCGACCCGAACCAGCGTCGCTACCGATATCCTTTCACAAATTGCACGAACTGTGGGCCGCGCTGGTCAATTATCCGACAATTGCCGTACGATCGACCGCGGACCTCCATGGCCAAGTTCCCGATCTGCCCCACATGCCAAGCCGAGTATGACGACCCGGCCGATCGACGCTTTCACGCCCAGCCGATTGCTTGCCCAAGCTGTGGACCGCAGTTGCGCCTCTTGGACGCGCAAGGCCGGGTGGTTGCGGAGCGCGACCAGGCGTTAAAGACGGCCGGGGACGCCCTTTGCACGGGCCAGGTCGTGGCCCTACAGGGACTCGGTGGCTTTCAACTTCTCGTGGACGCAACCGATGCCCATGCCGTCGATCGATTGCGGCAAAGAAAACACCGCCCCGACCGGCCTTTTGCGTTGATGTTTCCCTCCCTGGATGCCGTGCGGAGATGCTGCTTGGTTTCTGAAGATGAGGTGCGCGAGTTGTTGTCTCCCGCCGCGCCCATTCTTTTGTTACAGCGGATGGCTGCTACGGTTCACCCAGCCGATAACATCGCGGTGAATGTTGCCCCGGGCAATCCGTATCTCGGCGCGATGCTGCCCTACACGCCGCTGCACCACTTATTGATGAAAGCCGTCGCGCGGCCCCTGGTTTGCACCAGCGGTAATCTCTCCGAGGAACCGATGGCCATCGAGATCGACGATGCCTTGCAACGTCTCGGTGCTCTGGGCCAAAAGGCAGATTGTCGGGCTGGAAAGCCTGACCTACCTTTCGGTCTGGGGCAACCGTCAAGAGAGATCATCGCCGATCTATTTTTAGTCCACAATCGTCCCATCGTGCGACCGGTGGATGATTCCGTCGCCCGCATTGGCCCCGATGGTCTCCAGGTATTGCGGCGTGCCCGAGGCTTCGCCCCACTGCCGATCCGGCTGAATTTCGCTGCCCCCACGATCCTGGCCGTCGGCGGGCATTTGAAAAACACCGTGGCCCTGGTCATGGGCGGCGATAGGTCCCCCTCACCCCCTGCCCCTCTCCCGAGTACGGGCGAGGGGGAGCAGTTGCCTGCCTCCGTGGTACTCAGCCAACATATTGGCGATTTGGAAAGTACGCTGAGCGTAAGTGTCTTCCGCCGAGCGATCGATGATCTGCTGGATTTCTTTGTGGTAAAACCGCAGGTGATTGCTTGTGACCTGCACCCGGATTACGCTTCGACACGGTATGCCGAGGAGTTGGCTTGCGAGTTGAGGGTTTCCCTCGTGCGAGTGCAGCATCACCATGCCCACGTAGCCGCGTGCATGGCGGAGCATGGTTTGGAAGGCCCCCTGCTGGGGCTTGCCTGGGATGGCACGGGCTACGGCACGGATGGCACCATCTGGGGCGGCGAGGCCCTCTTGTGCCACGGTGCGGAGTATCATCGCGTGGCTCATCTGCGTACCTTCCAGCTACCCGGTGGCGATCGGGCCGCCCGCCAGCCGCGGCGGGCAGCACTGGGGCTGTTGTACGAGATGTTGGGACCTCATGTGTTCAAAGAAAGACAGGTTGAAAACCTGTCCTACGTTGCTGGCAAGTGGTACTCAGAATCCGAACAACAGACCCTCGCCGCCATGCTTGCTCGGGGGCTGAATTGCCCTCGGACCAGTAGCATGGGCCGGCTCTTCGACGCGGTTGCCGCCTTGTGTGGACTCGGTCAGGAAATGACCTTCGAGGGCCAGGCGGCAATGAAACTGGAATTCGCTGCAGAGGCCGAAGTCACCGAATCTTATTGCATACCTCTTCAGGCGTCCGCAGGCGGACTCATCGCCGATTGGGAACCGATGATCCGGCAAATCCTAGACGAACGCCTTCGGAACGAACCGGTCGGCCGAATTAGTACACGTTTCCACAATGCACTCGCCGGGCTGGCCCTTGACCTGGCTAAAGCAGTTCATTGTGACGAAGTTGTGCTTACCGGTGGTTGCTTCCAGAACAGCCTGTTGACCCGGCGGGTCCGACAGCGTTTACTGGAAGGTGGGTATGCGGTCTATTCTCATCAGCGAGTTCCGCCCGGCGACGGCGGGATTGCCCTGGGACAAATCTTCGTCGCCGCTCGAAAAACGCAAGGATCAATCGATGTGTCTGGGAATTCCCGGTAAAGTGGCCGAAACGTATTTGCAGAACGACCTGCCCATGGCCAAGGTCGAGTTCGGTGGCATCCGAAAGGAAATCTGCCTTGCTTACGTCCCCGAGGCCGTCGTGGGCGATGGATTCGTTGCAGCCCAAAAT
>JANXQG010000674.1 GCA_025356915.1 Planctomycetota bacterium
GGCAAGCAAGATCCTCGAAAACACCTACCGCTCGGTCAACATCGCCTTGGTCAACGAGTTGAAGATGCTCTTCATGCGGATCGGCATCGACATTTGGGAAGTGATCGACGCCGCCCGGACCAAGCCGTTCGGATTCCAGGCATTTTATCCAGGCCCCGGTTTGGGGGGGCATTGCATTCCCATCGACCCATTCTATCTCACCTGGCTGGCCCGGCGGAATGGCATGGCGACGCGCTTCATCGAGCTAGCTGGCGAGATCAACACCAGCATGCCGGAGTATGTGATTCACCGCCTCGTCGAGGCATTGAACAATTCGAGCAAGCCGCTGCGGGGCAGCAAGATCGGCCTGCTGGGCGTGGCCTATAAGAAAGATGTCGACGATCCGCGAGAAAGCCCTTCGTTCAAGCTCATGGAAATGCTGCTGGCCGGCGGCGCCGTGCTCACCTACAACGACCCGCACGTGCCGAGCCTTCCGAAGATGCGGCATTACAATGTGCCTGACATGACAAGTTGCCCGCTCACGCCCGAGTATCTGGCTGCCCAGGATGCCGTGCTGATTGCCACCGACCACTCGGCCTACGACTACGACTTTATTGTCGAACATGCCCGTCTGGTCGTCGATACGCGGAACGCAACGAAAAAGGTTGCGAACCACCGAGAAAGGATCGTCAAGGCCTGATACATGAGCAAAATTCTTCTACCCGGCGCTGCCGGGTTCATTGGGTTTCACACCACCCGGCGTCTGTTGGCCCGAGGCGACACGGTCATCGGCTTGGATAACGTCAACGACTATTACTCGGTGCAGTTGAAGCTGGATCGCCTCAAGCAATTAGAGGTCAAACCAGGGTTTCGTTTCGTGAAGCTCGATCTGGCCGACCGTGAGCCACTCGCCCAACTGTTTGAAAGTGAGCGATTCGATGCGGTTGTCAATCTGGCAGCCCAGGCTGGAGTCCGTTATTCACTGGAAAACCCAGGCGTTTACATCAACAGCAACCTACTCGGTTTTACGAACATCCTGGAAGGCTGCCGGCACTCGGAAGTCAAGCATCTGGTCTATGCCTCGTCAAGCTCGGTCTATGGGGCCAATACGCAGATGCCGTTCTCGGTCCATCAGAACGTCGATCATCCCGTGAGCCTCTATGCGGCCACGAAAAAGGCCAACGAGTTGATGGCCCATACCTACAGCCATCTCTTCCGCCTGCCGACCACCGGGCTGCGGTGCTGTACGGTTTATGGTCCGTGGGGCCGGCCTGACATGGCTTTATTCCTCTTTACTCGGGCCATACTCGCCGGTCGGCCGATTGACGTCTTCAATCATGGCCAGATGCGGCGGGACTTCACCTACATCGACGACATCGTCGAGGGCGTACTCCGCGTGTTGGACCGCATCCCGCAGCCTGATCCGCAATGGAGTAGTGCCCGGCCCGATCCCGGTACGAGCAGCGCACCTTATCGGGTCTACAATATTGGCAACCATCAGCCGGTCGAGCTGATGGAGATGATCTCCTTGGTCGAGCAGAATCTCGGTCGCACGGCCACAAAGAATTTCCTGCCCATGCAGCCCGGCGACGTGCCCGAGACGTATGCCGACGTGGACGACCTCGTGCGCGATACCGGCTTTCGCCCCGGCACGCCGCTGAAAGAGGGAATTGCCAGGTTTATCGACTGGTATCGGGCGTATTATAAGTAGCACGATTCCGATGGCGAAAACTTACGAAAATTTTCCCGGGGGAAGCCGCCTAGTGGTCGTAATGGTCTGCGGACTGCTGGCCCTCGCGGTAGCTCTCGTTTTCTGCCAGACGGGGGGCTACGATTTCGTCAACTTCGACGACGATCACTACGTCTATGATAACGAGCATATCCATCACGGCTTCACGTGGCATGGCCTGTTCTACTATGCCATCCACTGGCATGCCTATACCTATCATCCGCTATCGACCTATTCGCACATGCTCGATTGCCAGTTGTTCGGGCTGGATGCCGGTGGCCACCATGGGATGAATGTTGTCCTTCATGCGATCACCGCCGTGCTGCTTTTCCTGCTCGTGCGGCAGATGACCGGCCGCCTCTGGCCCAGTGCCTTGGTGGCTGCCCTGTTTGCCATCCATCCGTTGCGGGTCGAATCGGTGGCTTGGGTCGCGGAACGGAAGGATGTTCTCAGCGGACTCTTCTTCGTTCTGACACTCGGGGCCTATGTGCGTTATGTTCGTGCCTGTAGCGTGGGCATCTTGCCCGCGTCCAAAGGCCGATATGCAATCGTCTGCTTACTTTATTTATTGGGGTTATTGGCAAAACCGATGCTGGTGACCTTGCCGCTGGTTTTGCTCTTGTTGGATTACTGGCCGCTTCGACGCTGGCAAGCTGTCGAGGATGGCGACGAGGCTGAAACGGACCGCGAAACTGAAATCGGCGACCCGGCTGAATTGTGCGGAGATGAAGTTGTTGATGGGAACCCAGGCAAAATGCCCACGCTACTGACAGACGCAGGCAAGATGCCTACGCTCCCCAAGGCTCGGCACATTCCCTGGCACTTGCTCATCGAAAAAATTCCCCTGCTGCTGCTCTCGGTGGCCGCTTCCGCGCTGACTGTCCATACCCAGGTCAATGCCATCCAGTCGCTGGAATCGATCTCGTGGCTCTCCCGCATCGCCAATGCCCTGGTGGCCTACGTAAGTTACCTGGGCTGTTTTTTTTGGCCTAGCGGACTGGCTGTCCTTTATCCACATCTTAGCGAGGGGATTTCGAGCGGCACGGCGGGCATGGCGGCCGCGATCCTGGTGGCAATATCGGCCAGCGTGTTTCTCGGGAGACGGCAGGCGCCCTACTTACTCGTCGGCTGGCTATGGTATATGGGAATGCTTGTCCCAGTGATCGGCCTGCTTCAGGTCGGGGGACAGAAAATGGCCGATCGTTACACCTATCTGCCGCAAATCGGCCTGGTACTCGGGCTGGTTTGGGCCCTGACCGATCTGACCGATTTCCTCGCCACACGCGCCGAGGCCGCGGTTCGGAGGCTTAGCGGATGCAAGCAAGATGCCTACATTATAAAGCGATTCCTCTTGGCGCTTTCGGTAGCCGGAATGATTGCCGCCTTAGCGGTTGCTGCCTGGCGACAAACAGGCTATTGGCGCGACAGCGAAACCCTCTGGGGTCGCGACATGATGTACCCAAACCTTGTGGCCCACTACAACCTCGGACTGACGCTAGCTTTTGCCAATCGACATGAGGAAGCGATCCAGCAGTTTGAAAAGGCTTATGCGATCGGCCCGAATGACGAGGATACCCTCTATTCCTACGCTCAATCGCTGGGGGCGTTGGGGCGGACTGAGGATGCCATCACAAAATACCGCGAGGTCCTGGCTGTGAACGAGAAATCGACGAGCGCAAACGACGGTCTTGCTTGGATGCTGCTAAGGCAGGGCAAAGATCGCGAGGCACTGGCGTGTTGGCGGTATGCGATGGAAGCCGAACCCAAAAATATCGTGATTCGTGGTCAGATCGCTGGGCTGCTGGCCGCTTCACCGGATGCCTCGGTTCGCAATGGCAAAGAAGCGGTCCTTGTTGCGCTGAAACTGGTCGAACTTACCGGAGGAAAGGATCCGTTGGCTTTCGATACCTTGGCCGCTGCCCATGCCGAGATAGGCAATTTTGCGGCTGCCGCCCAGAATGCCCAAACCGCGCTGGATATGGCTACTGCCAGCGGCGCGGAAAAACTTGTCGAGGAACTCCAGGAGCGTCTCAAGCTATATCAGTTGGGCAAGCCGTATCGGCGTGTGCCAAAGAAGTCGATTTAGTCGAAAGACGTTCTTGTCCAACCCTGACTGCTGGCACTGCCAGCATGTTGCCGTCTTGCCATCAAACTCCTTTTGGCTCAAGCGGAACCCCACGACTTTGCCGATCTTATTAGTCGTATGGATTATTCCGGACTTGTTTTGACAGGGAGGGTTTGCAATGCGAGCTTTTGTTATTTTCTTGTTCGAGACGGGTGGAGTTATGATCACGACCCGTTATTCTTCAGCACAGGATCTTGTGCCGATTCCAGAACCTATAGGGACAGGCGGTTCGTTCGAGGTGGCACCGCTTAGGCACCGCGTCTTTGGGGGTGGATTTCTCCATCGCGGGTATTTTTCCGGCCAAGGGGGTGTTGGCTGTGGCTGTGGCGAAGACGGAAGCTGCGCTTGTCATGGAAGTTACAAATACCCAGTTCCGTCGCAATCTACCTATTTCTGGCCGGGCATTTATAGCCAACCGACGATGACTCAGTACATTAGCCCCTGGCGATATCCTGATCTCAATCCGATTCCAGAACAGTGGAAACTCGATCCCACTGAGGATAAAAGCCCTTACTCCGGCCATAGGTACTAACACCATAGAGATGCTTTGCTCGACACAACCGCCACAACCGTTAAAGTTTACCTAATGATGGCATTTTCCATCGCCGATACTTATTTCCAGTATGAGTAAGGACCGGCGCATCAATTACTGTCGTAGGACGGATTGGCAATCCGTCGAATTGCCGGACGGATTGCCAATCCGTCCTACGGCCAAGTCCGACACTTATTGAAGCGCCGGTCCTAAGCAGCCAGATCGGTTGGCTTGTGCATGGAATTCGACGGAAATCATAACCCATCGTCGGTTACACCCACACGGTTGGGGCGAACTATGACAAAAATAAACTCGATTCTTCTGATTCTGGCACTTTATGCCGGTTCAACAAGGGTCGTCGCCGAGGGACCATCGTCCGCTCAAGATAAGGGCGGAAGAGTCGGAGTCGCCGTGGCCTCCGAGGCCAAGAGTGCTGATCGAAACGGGCGGTCCTTTGCTCTGTCGGCAAGCCAGTTAGCCCTGTGGCAGGAGGAGGATCTCGGGTCAGCGCAACCCATTCGGCCAAGCGTTCCCGCCGTGCTGTTGCACAAGCCGCCCGTGAAGACACCGCCCGTTTCCAGCAGACCCATCGTGCCGGTTCCGGCCGGTATTGCGTCGCCCATTCCTACGGTTCCCGCTGGCCAAGTTGGACCGTTGGTCACGGTTCCTGCATGGAATCCCAATCAGATGGCGGCAGATGGGGACCGTGGATCATTTGTTCTGTTGGCAAAACAGTTGGCCTTATGGCAGGAGAACCCAGGGTCCGCGCAGCCAACTCAGCCGGCCGGCCCCCTCGTGCTGCCGCCGAAGCCGATCGTGCAAATGCCACCGGTTCCCAACGAACCGATCGTGCCGATTCCGGTTGGCCCCGCGTCGCCCGTTCCTACAGTTCCCGCTGGCCCAGCCGCACCATCGGTCGCAGTTCCTGCACGGGGTCCGAATCCATCGGCCGCAGACGAAAAGGTTGCTCCCTTGAAGGATAACGGTTCGGCGGTGCCCTTCAACCTCATGGATCCGAAGCGAGAAACAGAACTAACCGTCATCAAAGGGCGAAGCCAGCTCCTGCGCTCGACGCTTGAATTCGCACGTACCGCCGTGGTGGACCCCAATATCTGCGACCTCTTTCAATACTCGATCACCGAGATCGGCTTCATTGGAAAAACCATTGGAACGACCCAGGTAACGGTCTGGTTCCGCGAGAGCAACGATCCGAACATTGACGCGCAACCTCGCAGCTTTGTGGTACACGTCGTGCCCGATATCGCGGACAAGGAGCCACGCCTGAAACAATTGGAAGCGGAGATTGCCAGGCTCTTTCCCAACAGCAAAGTCCGGTTGCGGACTTTCGGCCAGCGGATCATTGTCCTGGGGCAGGCTCGCGATGTCGCGGAAGCGGCGGAAATCC
>JANXQG010000681.1 GCA_025356915.1 Planctomycetota bacterium
AATCGACGCAGGTCACGTCGTTGCCTGTTTCGGCAAGACAGGTGCCCGTGACTAACCCTACGTAACCTGTTCCAATAATAGCAAGTTTCATTTTTCCACCTCTTCTTCTTTCCCCTTTTCGGCGGCGTCTTCCTTGGACACGCGCTTCACCGCCACCAAGGTATCGCCTTCGTCGAGACTCATAAAACGCACGCCTTGAGTGTTGCGGCCGATGATGTTGATGTCGCCGGAGCGAATCCGCTGGAGCTTGCCGCGGGCGGTCATCATCAGCAATTCATCCCCCTCGCGGATGCGAACGATACCGATCACCGGGCCGTTACGCTCGGTGGTCTTGATATCGCGAACCCCCTTGCCGCCGCGACGTTGCGTGCGATACGATCGCGATGATGAATGTTCGCTCTCCTCTTCACCAGTGCTCTCACCTTCGCTTTCGGGAGTCTCGGTATCGTCCTCGGGGACATCCGCCTCGAGCTCATCCTGCGGATCCAAGGCTTCGTCATCGCCTGGTTCGCCTTCGGGGAGTTCGCCTTCCGTGAGATCAACGGTCATGTTCTGGCCGAAGGGGGTCCGTTTGCCGTAGCCGTGGGCACAGGCGGTCAGGAGCGTGGCCTCGGGATCGGCCACCACCATGCCGACGACCTGGTCGTCCTTGCCGAGGCGGATGCCTTTCACGCCACTGGAATTGCGGCCCATCGAGCGAGCATCCGACTCCTTGAAGCGGATTGCCATCCCCTTGGCCGTGGCCAAGACCAACTCCTCACCCTTGCAGGCCACCACGACATCGACCAATTGGTCGTCCTCGCGGAGCTTGATGGCGATGATGCCGCCGGTCCGCGGACGGCAATAGGCTTCGAGCGGCGTCTTCTTGATCAGACCCTTGGCCGTGGCCATGATCAGGTAATGATCGGGCAGTGTGAAATCGCGAACGGCGCGGCAGTCCGTGATCCGCTCGCCTTCCTGGAGGCTGAGCAGATTGACGACCGCGCGGCCGCGGCTATCGCGGGCCGACTGCGGCAGATCGTAGACCTTTCGCCAATAGACCTTCCCCTGATTCGTGAAGAACATCAGGTACGAGTGCGTACTGGCTACGAAGAGGTGCTCGATCGGATTTTCCTCTTCGGTCTTGGCTCCGGTCAGCCCCTTGCCACCGCGGTTTTGGGCGCGATAGGCCGTCATGGGCGTCCGCTTGATGTAGCCATTGCTGCTAATCGAGACAACCATCGTCTCCTCGGGGATCAGATCCTCGAGGTCGACCTCGCCGATCTCCTCGCCACTGATTTCCGTTCGCCGCGGCTCGGGATACTTCTTCTTCAGCTCCTTGAGATCCTCGCGGATGATGTCAAGGATGTTGTTGCGGTCGGAAAGGATGCGATTGTACTCGCGGATCTTCGCCAGCAACTCCTGGTGCTCGCCGCCGAGCTTTTCCTGCTCCAGGTTGACCAATTGGCCGAGAGTCATGCGAAGGATCGCATCGGCCTGGACCGGCGTGAGCGAGTAGGTCTCCTGCACGCCCCGCTCCGACTGGAATATCTCATAACCGCCATCGCCCAGGGCACGGTGCAGCATGGCAGCGGGCGTTTGAATGAGGATCAGACGCCGCTTGGCCTCGTCTTGGTTGGCCGAGGTGCGGATGGTGCGGATCACTTCGTCGATATTGGCCAAGGCCAACAATAGGCCTTCGACCGTATGCTTCCGTTGCCTAGCCTTGGCCAGCAAGAACAGCGTGCGGCGGCGGATGACGACCTCGCGGTGGCGAATGAATTCCTCCAGAAGCTCCTTGAAACCCATCACCCGCGGCTTGCCGTCAACCAGGGCGAGAAAGATCAGCGAGAAGGTGTCTTGCAGTGGCGAGAACTGGTAGAGCTGAGCGAGCACGACCTCTGGGTCGGCGTCACGCTTCAACTCCAGCACTAGGCGGACTGGCTCATGCAGGTCGCTCTCGTTCCGTGAAGCCGAAATGCCCGCGATGCGGCCATCATTGACCAGCTCCGCGATCCGCTCTTCGACGCGGTCGCGGGCGGCCTGATAGGGCACCTCGTTGACGACGATGCGGAAGCGGCCTTTGCCGTGCTCTTCAATGCGAGCACGGGCGCGGAGTGTGATCGTGCCGCGGCCCGTGTAATAACCGCGCCGCAGTCCGGCCCGGCCGCAGACGATGTTGCCCGTGGGGAAGTCTGGCCCAGGGACAATTTCCATCAGCTCGTCGATGGAAATGTCGGGGTCGTCAATCAAACGAATCAGGGCGTCGCAGACCTCTACCAGGTTGTGCGGCGGGATCGAGGTCGCCATACCAACCGCGATACCTTGCGAACCATTCACGAGCAAGTTAGGAAACTTGGAGGGCAAGACCGACGGCTCCGTACCCTTCTCGTCGTAGGTGGGTAGGAAATCGACCGTGTCCATCTTCGTGTCGTCCATCATCAGCGCGGCGACGGTGGACATGCGGGCCTCGGTATACCGCATGGCTGCGGCGGGAAGACCAGCAATCGAGCCGAAATTCCCTTGCTTGTCGATAAGCGGATAGCGGGTGGCCCAATCCTGGGCCAGGCGAACCAGCGTCGGATAGATGGCCTGATCGCCGTGCG
>JANXQG010000006.1 GCA_025356915.1 Planctomycetota bacterium
AAAGTCACGCGGGAAATTATCGCCCCGGACGACCTGCGCGCGGCAGCCAAAAAGGATGTGCCGTTTACTTGTTCGCGTTACGGGCTGGATCAAGATAACGGCTTGTTGCTCAGTCGTCTTTCTGCCAATGGTTTTAACGACTTCCAGGGTGGATCGACGCCCAGTCCGTGGCGAAGCTACCTCATGCTGGTCGGGCTTATCGCAGGCGTTATGGTCATTTCGCTTCTGCTCCTGCGGCGACTGGGTGGGGCAAGTTCGGCGATGGCCTTCGGCCGCAGTCGGGGGAAGTTGTTGGCCCAAGAAGATATCGGGGTGACCTTTGACGAAGTCGCCGGCATCGATGAAGCGGTGGATGAACTCCGCGAGGTCGTCGATTTTCTCAAGCAACCCGAGAAGTACCAGGTGCTTGGCGGCCGCATTCCCAAGGGGGTGTTGCTCGTCGGGCCGCCGGGCACGGGTAAGACGCTGCTGGGCAAGGCCGTTGCCGGCGAGGCGGGGGTTCCGTTCTTCAGTCTCTCGGGATCGGACTTCGTCGAAATGTTCGTCGGCGTCGGTGCCGCGCGGGTGCGAGACATGTTTCAGCAGGCGGTGGCCAAAACCCCCTGCATCGTCTTCATCGACGAACTTGACGCCTTGGGCAAGACTCGCGGCACGAGCGTTGTTGGCGGTCACGACGAACGCGAGCAAACACTCAACGCGCTCTTGGTCGAAATGGACGGCGTGAATTCCAACAGCGGCGTGATTGTGATGGCCGCCACGAACCGGCCAGAAACGCTCGACCCGGCCCTGCTCCGCCCGGGGCGATTCGATCGCCACGTATTGGTCGACCGGCCGGACGTCCGCGGCCGTAAGGATATCCTCGACGTCCACATTATGAAGATTCGCGTTGATAGCTCGGTCGATTTGCAGGAAGTCGCCCGGATCACCTCTGGATTTGTCGGCGCCGATCTGGCCAATCTGGTCAACGAGGCTGCGCTCCTGGCGGCTCGGGCCGGCAAGAAGGCGGTCAGCATGCAGGAATTTACCGAAGGAGTAGATCGCGTTACCACGGGACTGGAAAAACGGCAACGGGTCATGCATGCCGACGAGAAGCAGCGAATCGCCTATCACGAAAGTGCCCATGCTCTCGTTGCCGCCAGCCTGCCGAACACCGATCCCGTACACAAGGTTTCGATCATTCCGCGCGGCCTGGCCGCACTGGGCTACATGATGCAGCGACCTGAAGGTGATCGCTATCTGCTGACTCAGAGCGAGCTGGAAAGCCGCATCCAAGTTGCCCTGGCAGGCACCCTGGCGGAAGAAATCATTTACGGCGATGTCTCCACGGGCGCCCAGAACGACCTGGAGCGAGCCACGGAAATCGCTCGTAGCATGGTCACGGACTACGGCATGAGCCGCTTGGGCCGAGCCAGCTATCGCGAGAGCCGCCGCTCGATCTTCCTTGCTACCCAGAATGACCTGGCCGGCGACCGCACGCACAGCGAGCAGACGGCACGCGAGATCGACGAGGAAATTAAGTACATCCTCTCGGAGGCTCAGGGCAAAGCAAGCCATATCCTGAAGACCCGCCGCCAGGCATTGGAAGCCCTGGCGCAGCGGCTCATCGTTCTTGAGACGATCGACAATCTTGAATTGAAGGCAATTCTCGAGAAGAACTCGCCCAGCCCGATGATCGTGCCAGGCACCTGTGACACGGCAAAACCCCGTTCTCAGCCCGAGGCCATCCCGCAGAGCAACATTACGGCGGAAGGTGCAAGCTAGGGCGGATCCATGGTCAGGCGGGAAAGCCTGACGTACAACGCGTCTTCGCGGATTTCCGCCACGATCGCACCGGGAAACATCCGCTTTCGCGGTCCGTTCGTGGGTCGCTTCCTAGTGGCCGAAATCATCGCGGCCAACGATCCCCATTCGGCAAATCCCATCGCCACCAGCGGCCAACTTTGTTGACGCCAAACCTCCATGAGTACCTCGCGAACCAGGTGCAGCGGCTGTGCGGCCAAGATATTCAGATCTAAACATACTTCATCCCGTCCGACGTGGCGTAGGCATCGTTGGACCACATCGCGAACCATTACGTCAATCAACGATTGCGACTCTCCGGCCAGTTCGCCCAGCCGCAGCAAGGCATCAACGATCGTTGGGTTGTAATGAGCGGCCAAGCGAGGCAGAAGTTCCTTCCGAATCCGGTTTCGCGTGAAACGCACGTCGCGATTGCTGGCGTCCGTGCAGAACGGTTGTTGGCGATCGCGAAGATACACCGCCAGTTCCGCACGGGCCATGCCTAGCAACGGTCGAAGGAGCGTTGCCGGACCGAGTCGCCGTGAGCGCGACATGCCGCTCAGGCCGCGGATACCCGTGCCGCGAAGGATGCGATGCAAGATCGTCTCGGCCTGATCGTCGGCCGTGTGCGCGGTGACGACAAAGCGCGCCCCCAAACGCCCGGCCATCTCGTCCATTGCGGCATAGCGAACACGGCGAGCGGTGGCCTCGATCCCCTGGCCGCAACTGTCGGCCATCGGATCGACCGTGACCGTTGCAACTTCGCACGCCAATTCCAACTGCTGGCAAAGCTGTTGCACAAATGCCTGATCGGCGTCCGAATCCGCACTCCGCAGCTTATGATTCACATGAGCAGCGATTAACCGCCCCTCGCCTGGCAGCTTTAGGGCAGTCAGTCCGCGAAGCAGGGCCACGCTATCGCCACCCCCGGAGACCGCCACGAGAACGGTCAAATCTTTCCAGTCCTCCGGCGGCCATGACGCCGCCAGGCGGGTTTCAAAGGGTTTCTGTTCGTCAGGCATAACTTCGTTATAATATAAGGCTTTCCCAAAGGGAATGTCCATGACCAAGATTGCCGCCGAGAAGGTTCTTGTCCTCGATTTCGGATCGCAGTACGCCCAACTGATCGCCCGCCGCGTTCGCCAGCAACAGGTTTATTGCGAGATCGTCCGCCACGATATCTCGGCCGATCGGATTAGGCAGATTGCCCCCAAAGGGTTAATTCTCTCCGGTGGGCCGTCGAGCGTTTACGAGGCCCAAGCACCAAAGTGTGACCCGCGGATATTCCATCTCGGGCTCCCCGTGCTGGGCATTTGCTACGGCATGCAACTGGCCTGCGAGGCCCTCGGCGGCCGGGTTGAAAGTGCCCCGGCACGGGAATACGGCCGTGCCCATTGCCGGCTCGTGAATGACGACGAACTGTTTGCCGGCGTGCCTGAGGATTTGCAGGTCTGGATGAGCCACGGCGACCAAGTCTCGCAGGTCTCCACCGATTTTCAACCCCTGGCCGCAACCGATACCTGCCCCTTCGCCGCAGTGAAGCATCGTTTGTTGCCAATCTACGGCCTGCAATTTCACCCCGAGGTCACGCACACGCCGCTGGGTCAGCAAATTCTAGGCAACTTCCTCAAGACAACCTGCAACTGCTCGGGCAAGTGGAAGATCGGCGATTTCGCTCGCGAGACGATCGAGACCATTCGCGATCGCGTCGGCAAGGGCCGGGTGATATGCGGTCTTTCCGGCGGGGTCGATAGTTCGGTCGTTGCCGCCCTGCTGGCCGAGGCCGTCGGCTCACAGGTCTCGTGCATTCTGGTCGATAACGGTCTGCTGCGGGCCGGCGAGGCCCAATCGGTGATTGCGGAATTCACGAATCATTTCAAAACCGACTTGCACGTCGTACACGCCGAAGACCGTTTTCTCAAAACGCTTGCCGGTATCACCGACCCGCAGGAGAAACGCAAGCGGATTGGTCATGCCTTCATTGAATGTTTTGCCGACGAGGCCGCGCGGATCGAAGGGGCCGAATTCCTTGCCCAGGGAACGCTCTATCCCGACGTGATCGAAAGCGGCGGTTCGCCCGATGGCCCGGCCGCTACAATCAAGCTGCACCACAATGTCGGCGGACTGCCCGAGGACCTAGCTTTCACGCTCATCGAACCGCTCCGCGACCTGTTCAAGGACGAGGTACGCACCTTGGGTCTGCGGCTCGGCTTGCCGGAAGACATTGTCTGGCGGCATCCGTTCCCTGGCCCTGGCCTGGCGGTGCGCTGCCTCGGGCCAATCACCAAGCCGCGGCTGGAGACGCTCCGACAGGCCGACGCGATTGTGGTTTCTGAAATCAAGCAAGCCGGGCTTTATCGGCAGACCTCGCAGGTCTTCGCCGTACTCTTGCCCGTGCAGAGCGTCGGCGTGATGGGTGACGCACGGACCTACGCCGACGTTTTGGCCATTCGGGCCGTCGAGACCGAAGATTTCATGACCGCCGACTGGAGCCGATTACCCTACGATCTTCTGGCCCACATGTCGACGCGGATCATCAACGAGGTGCCGGGGGTGAACCGCGTGGTTTATGATATTAGCTCGAAGCCACCGGCGACGATTGAGTGGGAGTGAGCGCGGGATATGCCGTCGGGGTTGACAACACCCGGCGGCTAGATGGGGTTAGAGTTTTCCCAGACGTTGCGAGGCATCTGTTTTGCCGGTATTGCGATGATTGATACGTCAGCCCTATAATGAGGGAAGGTGGATGCTGGGCGATCTAGGATGAGTCCCAGCATCACAAGATGGGAATCGCGCAAGTCCTGTCCGGCTTTGCAGACACGACGTGTGCTAAAGAACCGTTGGCCACACTAGCTCTGGGTTGCCACGCCACAGTGTCCTACGGTCGCGAACTGCCGGCTACTTTTTCCCACTTCCCACGGATCTTCCCCGCGCGCTCCACGACCTGTGCTGGTGTGGGGCGAAGGTAGTGCGGCGCAGGGACGACGCGAGCGATCTTACCAATTACCGTTCGTGCCGGGATCCATAGCAAGAGAACAATCGCCGCCGCTCGCGC
>JANXQG010000066.1 GCA_025356915.1 Planctomycetota bacterium
TGCACCACGCCACGAATGATGACCGTCTCGGCGCGTCCTGTCGCATCAAGTGCGACGATCGTCGCTAAAGAGTTTGCCGCCCGCGCCGAGGATCACATCATCCACTTGTATCACGCCATCCGCCGGTGACTTTTCGCCAACATGAGTGACCAGAATTTGCCGGCTGGCCAGGGTGGTCCGCCCTTGCAAGCTATCGAGGTAATTCGCCGGCTTGGTATAGATCCACCCGCGCAGCCCGGTGGCACCCAGGTTGTAAGTCCCCGAACGATTCACCCCGTTCGTTTCCCCCTTGGTGAGATCCGGCGGAATGTTCGCTCCCAACGTGGGGAAGCTCATCAGCACGGTCAACGCCAGCATGGTACACACGACTTGAATACGATTCTGCTTTCTCATAGTATGTCTCCTTGAAATAACAAACTTCTTCAAAGGTCTTCTACTCTACCAGGATTGCCAGATCGATCCACTGGCCGCGCCCGCCCTCGTGCGAGTGGACTGCGATGGTGTTAACGCCCTTCCTCAGCGCCCTTTTTAACGGTTCGGGAACCATGACCATGTAGTACCCCTTGGATCCTGTCACACCAAGGATTTTCTGGCCGTTGATCAGGATCTCCGTATTATCGTTGTGACGTAGGACCACGGCACCGTTTTTCAAATCGCCACCGTCGTATTCAAAGGTTTTTCTGAAGTAGATTTCCGCGGTATTCCATTCCGTCCGTGTGCCATTGCCATTCCCGAACGGTGCAAGGCCGGTCTGCCATGCATGGTCATCAAACCCTTCCTTCATCCAGTCGTCAGCAGGCTTTTCGGCGGTATACTTGTAGGGTGTGCTTAGTTTCCCGTCCTGCACGGCACCAATCAGCACCTTCCACTTGGCGTCGAGGATCTTCACGGCAGGCCGGGAGGCCATGGGTTCACTACGTTCGTAGGCGGCTTGGCGTGCAGTGATTTCATAAAGCTTCTTCGCGTCGAACTTTGGTTTGCGATCATAGAAGTAGAGTCCGTTCCTCTCCTGTTCGATATCGGTCAACTGCGTATAACAGAAACCAAACAGGTTGGGGTTGTCGAGCATGGCATCGATCGTTCCCCGGTAGCGGAGATAAAACTCGTCGAGTGTTTTTGGGCCGGACCCGTAACTCCAGCCCCCCTCGGTTGCCCAGCCAATGCCGCCGATTTCGCTGATCATGAATGGAACGCCGCAGTCCGCTTGTGAGGTTGATGGGTTGAAATAACGCGTGGGAGGATAGGGTCCTTCCGCCGGGCTGGAAAAATAGTGCATCCATCTCTTGCGCAGATGTTCCGGTTCGCCGGTATAATCATGCGAGTCCCTGACTTCCGGGTGGGGCAGCGTGTGCATCCAGCCACTGGCCTCCAGCGCGGGCCGCGTCGGGTCGATGGCCTTGGTGATGTTCCAGATCATTTGCTGAAGCTCGCCAGTGCCCTCGAAGTTTTCGTTGAAGGCGCACCAGCCAACGATGGATGGATGGTTCCGATCGCGCAGCAGGATCTCGGTCCATTCGTTCACCACGGCCGAAAATCCTTCGCGCTGGTTATGATAGCCGGCGTTTGGGTATTCGCCCCATACCAGGTATCCGAGCTTGTCGGCCCAGTAGAGAAACCTTGGCTCGAAGACCTTCTGATGCAGGCGAGCACCATTGTAACCGCAGGCCATGGACATCTCGATGTCCTTTTTCAGTGCCTCGTCCGAAGGGGCTGTCCAAATACCCTCGGGATAGAAACCCTGATCGAGGATCAGCCGCTGAAAGACCGGTTTTCCATTGAGGAGGATCCTGCGCCCGTCAATCGTGATCTTGCGCAAGCCGAAATAACTCTTCAGTTCGTCGATCTTTTCCGTGCCGCTGGAGAGCGTACACTTCAAGTCATAGAGGAACGGGGCACCGGGTTCCCATAACTTTTTCTTCTTGAGGTTGATCACCAGCCGGTTCTGCCACGGGCCGGTGGCGGTGTCCGAGCCTACCAAAACACCGTCGGCAAAGGCTTCCGCCTTGAGCGTCAGATCCTTGTCCTGGCCGTTAATTTTTGCCTCGATCAGCACTCGCGAATTGTCGGGGTCGGGAACCACGGAGATATTTTCCACAAACGATGCTCCGACGGCTTCCAGCCACACCGGCTGCCAGATGCCTGTCGTGCGAGTATAGAAGCAGCTATAGCTCTTGTCGCCCGCTTGCTTGCCGCAAGGCTGGAGGCCGCTCCACATATCGTCCAGCACTTTTACGACGACTTCGTTTGGACCATCCTTGAGTAATTTGGTGATCTCGAAATTGAAACCAACACTCTCTCCGATGTGTGTGCCCGCAAGTTGACCGTTGACATAGACCCAGGCTCGGTAATCCACGCCGCCAAAATGGATTCGCATCCGCTTGCCTTTCATGGCTGGCGGCAACTCGAATGTGCGGCGATACCAAACATCTTTCAGTTTTTCAGAATTACCCAGCCCGATCCCCGACAGTTTGCTCTCGGGGCAGAAGGGGACGATGATCCTTGCGTTGAGGTCTTTTCCGTAAGTCAAGCCGCGGGATTCCCCGTCCGCCCCCTTGTCGATCTCAAACTGCCACTCGCCGTTGAGCGTCATCCAGTTCTCTCGCAAAAGGTCCGGGCGCGGATGCTCCGGGCGCGGGGTCGCAGTTCGGTCGTTAGCCGCTTGAGCCGCAGCGCAGAATATCAGCACGGCGAGGGCCATCAAGGGGGCGAGTGGTCTCTTCATCGAGCAGTTGCTTGTAATCATTGTTGCAAGTTACCTTTTTGGCTGGGCCGGCGCGATGTTCCGCAGTTCCGGCTGTGTGGTGGCAGCTTCGATAGCCTTGATCGCCTCCTCAACCGAGGCGACTCTCTGTTTATTGCAGTCCTCGGGAAACTGGTTATTCTTGTATTCCGTGTTGAATTGAACAATCAACGCTTTCAGCTCCGGCAGCACTTCGCGAGCGGCCGTGCCATAGCCGATCAGCTCCTTCATGATCACGCCGGTTCTGCTTTCGCTGCCGTGGCCGCCCTGGGTCTTCGCAAAATCGACGCCCGCCTCCAGCCCTTCCTTGAAGTGATGTTTTGTCAACGCCTTGAAACCGCCCATGCGGATTTCGTTGGAGAACATCTTGTCCGCTGGGCTCGGCGTTTTCACGGCGGCCAGGATGTCCGGCGCCAGTGCCTGCACATCCTCCACGGTGAGCTGGTTTTCAAAATAGTCCTTCAGTCGCATCCGCGCCATGCCATCCGCGTTCGTGGCTACCACCCGGATCGCCGGGTAGAGCAGCTTGGGACCGGCATCTTTGAGGGTGTTTGCCAGGGGGCCTTCAAACAATGTCTGCGCCAACTGGCCATGGGTGAGTTGGACAGGGTCGGCCCAGTTGATCGGTTGGAGAGGCTCGGCGGTTTGAGCGACCGCCTTGAGTACATCGACAACGACCGGTTTCGCCTCGCCGCTGATCTTTTTGAGGGCCTGCGCGGCCTTGAACCGCAGCCAGCGGTCGTCGTGGGAGAGCAGACGGACAAATACTGGCAGTGCCTCTGCGCTCTTGAGGCAGCCGAGTACCTCGCAAGCTCCCTGGCGCCTATGCGCATCCGGGCCTTCTGCCATGCTGATTAACTCGGGCACCATCGCCTTCGCCTTAGGACGCTTGGCAAGCTCTTCCGCAGCCCATCCACGGACGACGGGCGACCAATCGCCGAACGCTGCCACGAGTTCCCGCGGGCTTTTCTGTTTGCGGTCCAAATCGAATCGTCCGGAGGCGATGGCCTCCGCCACTTCCTTCTTGGTTAGCCAATTCGCCTGATTTGCATCCCGGCCGGTGATGCAGAGTTTTTTCAACGGCAGGGAATAGGTCAGAACATAACTGGCCGTCGGACTCAGGCCACAGTAGCTGCTATTGCCATAGTAAGTGTTGTCGTCCGTCTTGCCGGGGCCGTATTGCTCGCCGCCGTCATAAGTGAAGGAACCATCGCATCGTCGGACCAGATCGAGATGCCAGGACGCTTCCTTGATGAAAGCCGCGGCGGCGGCAGGCCCGCCGGCATTGGCTCCCAGGGCACCCCAGAGATAACTGAAACCCTGGCCGGTGTGCCCACATTCCCGGCTCTTGTAGCCGGCGGTGGCCATCTTCGCAAAGAACTGCGTTTCCCTGGTCCGGTTTTCCTGGAGACCAAACAACAGGGCCGACATGGCGCTCTTGCCATTATTGTCATGGAAAGGCCACGGCTCGTGCTCGCCGTAGGGAATGGTCCCTTTGTCCACGAAGTAGCCGAAAAACCTGGAGGCCCGCTCGATGGCAGGATCGATCTCGGGATCCTTCACGCCGCATTTTTTGCCCATGATGATGGCGATATTGGCTGGCAGTCCCGCCTGATTTACCGGGCCATAGGGCGGGATCGATCCGTGTAACTTGCCATCGGAAGTCGGATCGGAAAAGCCGTGCCCGAAAGTACCATACATACCTTGCCCCCTGGCGATCGAGACCGTCAGTTCATGGATAGCGTGCAGCACCTCCTTGTCACCGGTCAGAAGGTAATACTCGCAGAGGAAAATGTTCCGATAGCCACTCTCCCACGCCCCCAGCCCATGCACATCCAGCTTCAACGTGGGCGGCCCCATCTTGCGGGCAAAAACTTGCACCCGGGGCAGGTAGTCGGGATTGCCGGTCGACAGCAGTGCGAGGCCGTTAATCGCTCCCCACAGATTTTCTTCCAGCGGCTCTTTTTCGAGGACCTTGCAGGCTTCCTCGAAGATCCGCTTCGATTTGGGGCAACCGTAGGGCGCGGAGTCGGCGTAGGTCCCCATGACTCTCAGCTTGAGCTGCACCTCTTCGGTCTTACCCGCGCGCCAGCGGGTCAGCTTCAGGATGCCTCGATTAACTTCCTTCTCCGCTTCCTGGATTGCCGCAGCAATGCTCTTGCGGGCATCGTCCGTGAATAATTTGCCGCCGGCTCCGAGGATCACGTCATCCACCTGCACCACACCGTCCGCCGGCGACTTGACCCCGACATGCGTAACCAGAATCTGCCGACTGGTAGCTGTGGTCCGCCCCTGTAGACCATCGAAGTGCGTCGTCGGTTTCAGATAAATCCACCCGCGCAGCCCGGTGGCTCCCAGATTGTAGGTTCCCGAGCGATCCACCCCGTTCGTTTCCCCCTTGGTGAGATCCGGCGGAATGCTTACTCCCAACGCGGGGAAGCTCATCAGCACGGTCAACGCCAGCATGGAAAACACGACTTGAATACGATTCCGCTTTCTCAT
>JANXQG010000088.1 GCA_025356915.1 Planctomycetota bacterium
GCACAACTCGACCCGATCTATGATGCAAAGCAGGTGGTGCCGCCGCGCGATCTACAGGGCGGCGCGCCGTGGCTCTACGGCGACAGCGAGCTGGAAACATGGCGTTTGCACGTGATGCGGTTGCGGAGGTAGGTGAGGCACGGCCGGGGGCGCACGAACAACGCACCGACCTGCAAGCTACGACGGACGGCCGCTGGACCAGTCAGCACCTGTTGGCGTTCCGTTACCTGAACATCACGGGCGGCACGCCAACGGACGTGAAGGCGGAAGCTGTTTTTTATCCGGTGCAGTACCGTGGTGCCTTCGCTTGTTCAGACGAACGGCTGACTCGCATCTGGATGAACAGCGCTTATACGCTCCGCGTTTGCATGAACGACCTGATGCTCGACGGCCCGAAGCGCGACCGGCTCCCCTGGATTGGCGATCAGGCGATGAATCTTGCAGTCAATGCCTACACTTTTGCCGAACCCGAGATATTTCGCCGGACTTGTACGGCCCTGGGCCGCGCCGGCATTGAAAACAAAGACATCAACGGTATCGTCGATTATTCGTTGTGGTGGGTGATCGACCTGGATCTGTTCCAACGCTATTTCGACGATCCGGTTTATCTGCGCAGCGAGTGGTTGCGCATCAAGGCTTTGCTCCATCACATGGAAGGCAGTTGCAATGGGGACGGCTTCCTCATGCCGCGCACCAAGACCAAGACTTGGCTGTTCATCGACTGGGGCGTGGAGAAGAACCCGTCGCTTACCAACGTGCCGCTGCAAGTACTCTGGTATTGGGCGCTCCGCTCCGGTGCCGCGCTGGCGGATCGGGTCGGCGATCGCGATGCCGCCGAGGCTTGGCGTTTGCGATCCAGCACCCTGGCGAAATTGCTCCGGGAGCGGGCCTGGGATGGAACTGCACGCGGCTGGCAAATGTACGTCGGCACGTCCGGCAAGCTCAGCCGCCATGCGAATCTGCTAGCCGTACTTTCGGGCCTCGCCCTCCCGGACCAGTATGCCGACATCCGCAAGCATTTACTAGGCTCCGAATTGCCGCCGGCGATCACGCCGTATATGACGTCGCTTGAGATCATGGCGATCTCCCGCCTCGACACCGGCGAGGCAATTCTTCCGCGGATCGAGAAGTACTGGGGCGCGATGCTCGACCGGGGCGCAACGACCTTTTGGGAATCCTATGACCCTGCCGGCACCGGTAGCGTTTACTCGATGTATGGCCGGCCTTTTGCCAACAGCCTTTGCCATGCCTGGGGTTCGGGGCCAGCGGCCTTGCTGCCCGGCGAAATCCTCGGCATCCGTCCCCTGACCGATGGCTGGAAACGTTTTGCGGTCGAGCCGAAACTTGGCCGCCTTACGTGGGCCGCCGCCACCGTGCCCACGCCGCACGGGGAAATTGAAGTGCTGGTAGAGAAGGGGATCCTTTCCCTGCGCGTGCCCGCCGGCACCACGGCCCAATGGCGCAACCGCGAGTTCGTCGGGCCGGCGAAAGTCACGGAAAAGCTCTGAGGTGAGGCGGCTTAACCGTTCGCGGTCTACGTTTCAGCCTGAACTCCCAAGTGGGAACTCCCGAATTGTCCCACCAGCGCAGCGCGAGCGGCCGGCACCCCGAAGTAGACACACAGATACCGGTCCATCGCCTGAGTCTGAGTCAAGGCACCGTTCTCCCATCGCGAGATCGTCTCCAAGGCCACTCCGAGATGTTCGGCCAGAACCCGTTGGCTCAGGCCCAAGTCGTCGCGGTTCTTCCGAATCTGATCGCCCGAAAGAAGGCCAAGATGCTCGCGCAACGCCTGGGCAATCTGCTCGTCGGCATCGTTGTCAAAAACCAGTTCGCCGCATGCGCCACACTGGGGGACGCGGAGCCAGGGAATCTCCACGGTAAAAAGCCGGCCATCGTGCTTGATTTGCGAAGTGTGTTGCAACGTGGCGGATTGCACTGCCTTCTTCCCGCACTCCGGGCACCGCCAGGGAAACATCTTACCTTGAGAATTCGGCATTTCGGGGATCTTGGTTTGCTCAGGCGTCATGGATACTCACCACTGTCCAACAATGATTGATTTACGTCAATGCCGCTAAAGGGTGGCAGGAGTTACCATCAAGGCCCTCGCAATGCGCGCGCGCCTTGGATACAATTGAGAATCATGGCGATTTCCATTCGTTGTACATGTGGACGTGAGATCCCGCTCCATGCGGGTCAGGCTGGCACGCAGCTACACTGCGAATGTGGATTGGTCTTGTCGGTACCTTCCCTCGGAGAAATCCGGCAATTACGAGAGGAAGAGCCAGCGGCATTCCAGAAAATCCATCCAGCCGAAGAGGCATTCGACCCCAGCCTGCCGGGGCAAAAGCCGAGCCCGCAAGTACACCTATTGACCGACGCGGCCGAGTTGGGTCGTCGTATTCGAGCGGAATCGCTGGATCATTACGTGCGAGCGGTGATGCGGACAATCGACGACGTTCTTGCCCATCTTCCTGATGCCCCAGGAATGGACTTTTGTGCGGCCCTTGCGATCTTGCCTGAAGGAGAAGTCCTAGTCGACATCGAGTTTCGGCCAGCCCTGCTGGCCCCGGCACTGCTGGCCGACATCAAACATCGACTCGAGTCGATACCTCGGCCGCCGGTTCGCGAGGGGCCTGTGGCACTGCTGGCCTACTGTCTGGTCAGGGGTGGTTCAAACGATCTGCGAGATTCCTTCCGCCATCGACTCGGATCCTGTTTCCACATTGAGTGTCCGCATCGTTTTGCAGCGGTTTTGCACAAATCGGAATCCAAGTCGCCCCCCCAGCCGCTGCCGCCTTGGCAGATCCTTTGGCAAAAAGTCGGGCGATTCGCCTTGCTGTCCAGGACGGCCCTACGCCGAGTTTGGTCCAAAGTGTTCCCCGCCGCCCAGGTAATCAAGGCGCAGGGTAACCTCCGCGAAGGCCAGTACACGCTTGACGAGATCACGGAACAGATTCGGCTTTGTCCTCATGTCGGAACGCTCTATGGCTATCGGGCAGAGATCTACCGCAGCCAAGGAGAGTTCGACCTGGCCATCGCCGACTTTACCCAGCAGATCGATCTACGGACGGAGGTCGCCCAGGCACATCTTGCTCGCGGCATCTGCTACCGCATGACCGGGAACCACGAGAAGGCCCTGGAGGATTTCAACGAAACGGTCTGGCAGACGCCGCGATGGACTCATGCGATCATTGCGCGGGCCTGGACGTTCTTTGCCTTAGGGAATGTGGACCGTGCCATCGCCGACGCTACCTCGGCGGTCGAACTTGATCCGGACGAGCCGAATTGGCTCCTCGCAAGGGCCAGACTGCTGGCAACCTGTAGCATGTTCGATAAAGCGATGGAGGATCTAAACCACGCGCTGTTGCTCGATCCGCACCATCCCGAGGCGCTGTTCCTCCGCGCCCACGTGTATCGCGATCGCCCCTGTGCCACGGAACAAATCAAGGCCGATTTTGAAGCGTCGCTGGCCGACCTCTCGGCCGTGCTCCATCTGAATCCCGGTCACGCGGAATCTTACTCCTCCCGGGCATCGGTCCGTATGCGTTTGGAAGACTATGCTGCTGCCCTCGCCGATTGCGAGAAGGCGATTCAGCTTGACTCTGGCTGCATCTCGGCGTTCCTCTGCCGCGCCAACATCCACGCCATCGAGAACCGGTTGGCCCAGGCCATGCTCGACTGCAACCAAGCGCTGCGGGTGGTGCCCGGGTACGTTGAAGCACTCAGTGCGCGAGGAATGGTTCGCACGCGGCTAGGACTCTACCGCGAGGCCCTCAGCGATTTCAACCAGGCAGTCCGGCAACTTCCTGAGTCGCCCCTGCTCTACCTGCACCGCGGCAACGCCTACGGGACGCTTGAGGATCACCATGCTGCCCTGGACGATTTCAGCGAGGCCATTCGGCTCTATCCCGAGTTCACGCCCGCGTATTGTAGCCGGGCGGTAGCGTGGCTCCATGTGGGCGAACACTCGCGGGCGATCGAGGATTGCGAGGCGGCTATCCGCTGCGATGCAAAGTACGCGCCAGCCCATTTTCTACGGGCCAGATTGCTCGATCAAGTCGGTGCATCCGGCGAGGCCATGATCAGTTACAACGATGCCATCCGCTTGGCGCCGGATTTTGCAGCGGCGTACGCAGGCCGAGCCAACGTCTGGGTCAACACGGGCGATTACGATCGAGCGATCTCTGACTATCGTCAGGCCATTCACCACGAACCCGCCGCGGGCCAAATGCTCGGCCAGCTCGATGAGGAGTATGCCGTCGAGGCGGTTGTCCGCGGATTGGCCGAAGCGGAGCCGGGGCGTGGCAACCTTTTTCTGGCCGGTTTTTTGGCCCATTTCCGCTCCCTCGACGAGGCATTCGACCGATGCGAGGCGGCCATGGAGTATCTTCCTCCGGAAGAAGTACTCGGCGTCGCCTTGCAGGTGCTGCGCCAACACAGCGATGAGGCTGGCCCCGAAGTTTTTCAACGTATTGAGGCTTGGTTCAAGCGGGCAACGGGTCCGCAGGGAAGGTCCGTTCAGCTCGACCTCCTTCTGGCTAATTTCCGCGAGCTGGAAGGCCGCCATGCCGAGCTATGCGAAATCTACCGCCAACTGATCGAACAGCCTGACGTGCCGGCGGGACAGCGAGCCTTGGCGTGCAACAATCTGGCCTATTTCCTCGCCATCAGTCAAGAAGATGTCCGCCGAGCGATTGAGCTTACCGATCAGGCAATGGAGCTGATCGGGCCGTGTCCCGAGTTCTTGGACACACGGGGTGTTTCGCTCCATGCCGCTGGCCGGTTCGACGAGGCCGTGGCCGAATTACGACGCGCTGTCGGCAACAATCCCACGGGCCTGCGACTCTACCATCTCGCCCGAGCGTGCCACTCCGCTGGCGACACCGAATCGGCCCTGGAGGCTTGGGAGGAAGCCCACAACCAGCAAGAGTTGACCCTCGATCAGATTCCGTTCTACGAGCAGCACCAGTACCGCGCGACTGCGGAGTTGCTACAGAAGAACGACTAATCGACCACGCCCGTAGGGCGTGGGTTTGGCCTGCCCCGCAAAGCGGGGCGGACACGTGAGGAAGGCCCCGGTGGGACCGACTTGTTTCGTTCGGTTGGGCCCGTTGGGCCTCTTTACGTGGGGAAAGCCCCGCTGGGGCTTGTCTGGTGTTAACGGTTACTCAAACAACTGGCCTTGGTGTGGGTTCATGACGCACAAACCTCCCCACAAGGAGGGTTGCTGCGACAGACGGAGTGAACGATGGTAGAATATTCCTAGTTGATCTTCCGCAGGTCACCGCCGCCAATCGGGGCAAGTTCGTCCCACTTCCTGTAGCAACCACTTACTCACTTGAAAGGCATCGTGAACCGACTTACCAAGGCAGCATTGCGCCCGATCATCGCAGGCATGGTCATTTTACTGCTCGCGGCGAATCTCCCGGCTTGGGAACCCAATGCCGGAGACATGGAAGCCGCCGTCAGCGAGTCCGATTTTTCCAAGTACTTTGGTAACCTCACCACCTGGCTGAATCAGAAAGTTCCGGCCGACGCCAACAGCATACCCCAGGCCGCAGTGATCTCCCTGCTTAAGGATCCGGCCGTCGCAGACGCCTTGGCCCAACGTCAGTTCATTGCGAAAGTCGGCCTCGACAGGCTGAGTGCGTTTGCAAAAAATGACCAAGCCAACAGGCCTTTCTTGATCTGGCTTCTGAAAAACAGACAGGCTCTGGAACTCTATTTGGAAGGCGCAACGCCCTGTAAACTTTCGGCCAGAGAGGACAACAGTTGGTCGCTTTCTCCTGGAGCATTGCAGATTTGGAAAAAGATCTATTATGCCGATCCTGACTCCAGACAAGGCATCTATCTGCGGCTGGCCATGGCAACGGCACTTCATCCGCCTGGTACCGGCGCCCCAGGCTCTGGTCAACAGAAGATTCCCAGCGAACCCGTCGTTCGCTACAAGCATTTCAAGACCGCCCACGCAAATAAGGAGTTGCTTCCCAGTTTCGACAAGCTTACCGTTTGGGACTATCAATTTGTCGTGTCTTCCGGCGCGTCCGAGGCGGATCTGACCTGGGGACGGGAAATGGTCAGAACCTGGAACCCCAGTTTCCTGAAAAACGAGAGAGTCGTTGAAACGACCTCCTCGATGTGGCGACGGAACTCACCGGTCCCGCATACGGACTTCAAAGCCGTACTGGACGGCGGTGGGAAATGCGGCCCTAGGTCGTCGTGGTCCGTATTTATCTGCCAGGCATTTGGCATTCCGGCGATCGGCGTAGGCCAACCCCGCCATGCGTGCGTGGCTTATAAATCGCTCGATGGCAGTTGGCAGGTGGCTTATGGCAAAGGCTGGAACGCCTCGCGACTCGATGGCATGTCGGGCCCTGAATTCGTTGCAGGAGTGGAATCGCGATCCTTTGCTCGCGCATTCTCGCAGGTCGAACATCTGCGTTGGCTGGCATCCGCGCTTTCCGCAAAGCCACAAGCTGCCGCCATCATGCATATCGCCGCTGGTATTTCCAAGTCAACGCCCACCATCAAGAGAAATCTCGATGCGTCGGAAAAGGCGGACGAGATGGACGCAGATCCAGGTGCCAAGGCAGTCGCAAAAACCGGCCCAGCCAATCGGCAGGCAGACGCCAAGGCGGCAACCAAACCGGAAACGCCAATCCAAGTGGCGCCGGGGGTGATCCACGTCGAGGGAGCGGATTTCGCAGAAACTGGCGGCATCACGGTCTGGGGAGGCGAGCCGCGCATCACGGTGCTCGATTCCTACATCGGCGGTAAGCAATTGCTCTTTCAGCAGGGCATGGCGTCGTGTTGGGTAGGCTATAAGGTCAATGTCCCCGAGACCGGGATTTATGAGATGGTTGCGAACGTGGCAACCATCAATCGTGGTCAGAGTTTGTTTGTCCGATCCTTTGGAGCCATGGCCCAGGTCAAGCAGGCCAAGGCTTCCTCCGTATGGAGGGGACAGGTCAAAAATCTTGGTCCCCAGTTTGCCGTGGATAACAATCCGAGTACGCGGTGGGCCGTCAATTTCGGTGTTGATAAAGCCTGGATCGAACTCGATTTGGGCAAGCCCACTCCGATCAGTACAGTTATGATCGATGAACGTGCTTATGAAAAAGTGTCGAAGTTCCGGTTGGACTATAAAGCCGGCGATGAATGGAAAACCATTCTTGAAGGTACAACGATCGGCGCCCTTTATGCCAAGGATTTCCCGCAAGTGACCGCACAATATGTTCGTTTGAGTACGCTGGATTGCAGCGGAGCGACCGGAGGACCGACATTCTGGGAATTCAGCGTGGGCACAGTCCAGGATGGTCATGCATGGATAGACCTCCCCTGGACGGCCGGTTTGTGGCAGACAACCAAGCCGGTCGATATCAGACTGGTCAAGGGATCGCAAATGGTCTGGATTTTCGCGCCCTACCAAAGAGGTGTGGCATTCAAGTCGTTTGAATTGAAGCCCAAAGACAAATGAGTGGCGATTGATGGATCAGCATTTTCCGACCTTCCAGCATGTCCATGACGAGCGTAATTAGGCCAAGTACGGATTCTGGCGGCCGGTTAACTGCAATAGGGAGACTTCGATGGCACAACTCGGTAAGACGCTATTTGCTACAACACTGGCGCTGATGGTTGCTTCAGCGGCGGTTACCTCGGCGGTTCGTGCCAGCGATTGGCCGCATTGGCGTGGGCCGTTCTTCAATGGTTCCAGCGATGAACAGAATCTACCGTCGCAGTGGAGCACCAGCGAGAATATCGCCTGGAGTGCCGATCTAGCCGACGGCGCCGCCGCCACGCCGATCGTGTGCGGAGACTGCGTCTTTTTGTCCGGCGCTGACGCAGCCAAAAATACCCTTCAGGCCGCGTGCTTTGATCGCCGCAACGGCAAACTGCTCTGGCAGCACGACGTGGCCCAGGGAATCCAAAAAGACAGTCGCAGCAATTACGCATCTCCCTCGCCAGTGGCCGATGGCAAGCTAGTGGTCTTCTTCTACGGCAATGGTGATCTGGTGTGCTATAACTTGGACGGCAGCACGCGATGGAGACGCAATATTCAAAAGGACTACGGGCCGTTCGCCTGTCTATGGACCTTCAGCAGCAGTCCTACCCTCTACGACGGCAAGTTGTACCTGCCCGTCTTGCAGCGCGACGTGGCAGTCGGTAAGTATGGTTTGACGGATCGCGAGAATCAGTCGTATCTGCTGGCCATCGATCCCAAAAGCGGCAAGACCCTCTGGCGGCAGATTCGCTCCAGCCAGGCCGTGGGTGAATCGCGGGAGTCGTTTGCCACCGCCATTCCTTTCGAGCACAAGAGACAGAAACAGTTGCTCGTTGCCGGCGGCGACGTGCTGAGCAGTCACGATCCTGCCGACGGCCATGAATTGTGGCGCGGCGGCGATTACAATTCGGCCCGCGTGAATCATTGGCGGCTGGTGCCTTCGCCCGTCGCCGGCGATGGGATCGCGCTGGTCTGCGCTCCCAAGCGCGAGCCGCTGTATGCCGTTGCGGCCGACGGAGGCACAACCGGCGGTCAGCACGCCAATGTTTGGGTTAGCCGCGACGTGAGGGAACTCAGTTCCGACGTGCCCTCTCCCGCCTTCTATGACGGCGATTTCTTCGTGCTTAGCGACGTGTGCAAGAGCCTGTCACGCGTCGAGCCGCGGAGCGGCAAGCTGAAGTGGAGCGTCAAAACGCCTGGCGGTGTCAAATACGAGGCTTCGCCGCTGGTGGCCGACGGAAAGATCTACCTAATCAATTTCAACGGACAGGTTGCGATCTTCAGCGCTGCCAACGGCAGTTTGCTACGCGGGATCTCCATGGAAGAGACAACCGACCACGAACTGATTCGGGCCTCGATCAGCGCCGCCCATGGCCAACTGTTCATCCGCACCACGCACAAATTGTATTGCGTGGGGAAAGGTAGTTGAGCAAGTCCTTCGTGTTGGCTCCAAGGCCAAAATTGTTTGTGGTTTCTCAAGTGAGGTTGTGTTTATGCTGAAAGAGCGAGTCCTGGTTTCGTGGATTGGATTCTGAAGCTCGATGGTGACGGCCACGTCGCCGGTGCCCTGCAAGAGCATAAACGGCTGGTCATGTCCCTGCTAGACGACGAGTACCTTGAGCGGATTCTTCTGGCAGGAGCCGTCCGACATCCGGGCCAAGCAATCGCGGAAGGCTGCGTACAACGCCCAGACATGGTACATTGAGAATCGCTGGACGATGGTGCTTGACGAGATTCTGGCCCGCATCTACATCATGCGATGCCAACTCGTCCACGGGGCGGCCACCTACATGGATTTGACGGACATTGATGGCGATACGAAGGATATGAAAGCCGAGTGGTCGATTAAGGACTTCGCCCGGTAACCGCCAGTCGCTCTCGATCCGTGGTAAAGCTTGCTGAGGCCCCTCTTTTCACGAACTACAACGGGGTCGGGCCGGCACTATACACTTTAAAACATCGCAATCCCCTGCGGATAATCAATTTGTTTTTAGCTGACAAGCACGAGGGAACCTTTAACCATGATGAAACGTAGTCTATTTGACGTGTTCGAGTGGCTGGGGCGGCATGAGTTCATGGTGTTGCTGGCGGTGCTTATCATCGTGGCGGGCACATGGGGGTTCATCGCTCTGGCCGACGTCGTACTCGAAGGGAGAACGCAGTCTTTTGATGAGTCGATTCTCCGTGCCTTGCGGCGGCCCAATAGCCCCGCGATACCGATCGGTCCCGACTGGATGGCCGAGGTGGGGCGCGATTTGACCGCGGTAGGCGGTGTCGCCGTATTGATCTTGGCGACCTTGGCGGTGGCCGGCTTTCTCCTTCTGGACCGCAAGTACGCCGCCATGGGGTTCGTGCTGGCTGCCGTGGCCAGTGGGTTGATACTCAGTTCGCTCTTGAAAGCCAGCTTCGCACGTCCACGGCCGGAGGTTGTGCCGCACCTTTCCCAGGTCTATACCAGCAGCTTCCCTAGCGGGCACTCGATGATGTCGGCCATCGTCTATCTGACCCTCGGAGCCCTGCTGGCACGGATGGTCGTCCGGCGTTCGCTCAAGGTCTACTGCCTCGCGGTGGCCTTTATTCTGACGGGACTGGTCGGTTGCAGTCGTGTCTACATGGGCGTCCATTACCCTACCGATGTCCTGGCGGGATGGACTGCCGGCCTGGTTTGGGCCACCCTCTGCTGGCTCGTGGCCCGGAAACTGCAACACAGTGGTACGATCGAGAAACATCTTTGAAGATTGCGGCCCCGTAGGCAATATGGGCTGGCACTGGCCATGATGGGCCGCAATTCCCGGCCTTTTCCAAGAATCAACCCGCACAGGCTACTCGCCTGAGGCAAGGAAGTCTGACGTTACGCAACGGGGCAACCGCCGACAGCGGACGTTCTTCAACGACGGAGACTACGCGGCCTACTTGGAATTGATGGCCGAGTGGTACCGCGAAGAGGGGGTGGCAATTTGGAGTTATTGCCCAGAGATATACGCCAGCACGGTCGCACTGGCCGGCC
>JANXQG010000112.1 GCA_025356915.1 Planctomycetota bacterium
GGCAAGAGCCACCTTTTCCAACAGATTTCGCCCTATGCCCACCTGGTCAGCGGCGGAAAGGCGACCGTTGCCCGCATGTTCGTGAATATGTCCAACGGGCAGCGGGGATTGGTCTGCCAGTACGACGTGGTGTGCTTCGACGAGGTTTCCGGCGTGTCCTTCGACCAGAAGGACGGCGTGAACATTATGAAGGGGTACATGGAGTCGGGGGAGTTCAGCCGGGGGAAAGAGAGCATCCGGGCCTACGGCGGGATTGTCATGGTCGGCAATTTCGACGTGGACGTGCAGCACCAGCAGCGAATTGGCCATCTTTTCGGCCCGATGCCGCCGGAAATGCGAAACGACACGGCGTTGATGGATCGAATCCACTGCTACCTGCCCGGCTGGGACGTGCCGAAAATTGCCGAACCGCTGAAAACGGACCATTTCGGCCTAGTCAGCGACTTCCTCAGCGAATGCTGGAGCCGGCTGCGAAGCCATAGCCGGACCTCGGCCCTTCAGGGGCGGGTGACTTTCGGCGGGGCACTCAGCGGCCGAGACCAAAATGCCGTAACGAAGACCATTAGCGGCCTGCTCAAACTGGTTCACCCTTGCCCGGACGAGCAGATTTCCGACGAAGACCTGGAGTGGGCGGTTCGGTTGGCCCTGGAGTGCCGTCGCCGGGTCAAAGAGCAACAGAAGCGAATCGGCACAGCCGAGTTTCGCAATACGCAGTTCAGTTACACGCTGGGCAAGGATGATGTCGAAAAGTTCGTCGTCACGCCGGAATTGCAAAGCGAAGACCATATTGGCCGCGATCCCCTGCCTCCTGGCCAAGCCTGGGCGATTAGCCCTGGCGGGCAGGATGAAGGCTCCGGCCTGTACCGAATCGAAGTGACCGAAGGCCCCGGCAGCGGCGTTCGCATCTTGAACCGGCCCGCTCCGCCGGCTTTTGCCGAGTCGGTGAAATATGCGGAAGCCAACCTGTATTCACGGGCTGCGGAGCTTGTGGGCGACCGGAATCCTCGCGAACACGAGTTTTCCGTCCAGCTTCGGGCCTATGACGCCAGCAAGACCGGCTGCGGCCTGGGCATGGCGGCCCTGGTGGCGATGTGCAGTGCCCTGATCAACAAGAGCCTCCGCGGCGGTGTGGTCGTTGTCGGCGGCTTGAACCTGGGCGGCTCGATTGACCCGCTCTACAACGCCATCGACGTGGTGGAAATCGCCATCGAACGGGGGGCGTCGGTCATTCTCATTCCGGTCTCGGCCCGGAAGCAGTTGTTCGAGTTGTCGGACGACTTGGCTACCAAGGTGACAGTCGTTTTCTACACCGATGCACGCGAGGCGTTGCTCAAGGCGATTGCGGAGTAGCCCGCAGCGGTCGCATGAAACACGAAGGAGTATTTTTGAAGTGGATAAAGCATGGTTCAAACTACGGTCCATGTTAATAAATGCGGTCTAGCAGTGGCAGCATTTCGCCACTTTACGATCGAGGGCGTATTTCTAATCTTATCCCACATCGCCCAATTCCAACGCCTTGCCGTACCGCGCCAGCATCCGTTGGCGCAAGGCCAAATTTTGCGGCAGGGCAAGGCCGGGGTCGGCGGCAACCAAGGCCAGGGCATCGCGCCTCGCCTCGATCAAGAGGTCCGTGTCGCGGAGCAAGTCGGCCACCCGCAAGGGCGGAAGACCGTGTTGTCGCGTGCCGAATAATTCGCCGGGGCCGCGGAGGCGGAAGTCGATCTCGGCCAACTGAAAACCGTCCGTCGATGCCTCGAACGCATTGAGCCGCTCCTGCGATTCCTCGCTCTTCGGCGAGGCGAAGACGCAACAAAATCCCTGGTACTTGCCTCGGCTGATACGCCCTCGCAGTTGGTGTAGTTGAGCCAAGCCAAACCGTTCGCCGCTCTCGACCGTCATCAGCGTTGCGTTGGGCACATCGACGCCCACCTCGACCACCGACGTGGATACCAGCACTTGAATGTCGCCCTGGCGAAAACGGTCCATGATGGAGTCTTTCTCCTCGGTTGTCATGCGGCCATGAATCAAACCCAGGCGAAATGCCTCCAACTCGCCGTTGGCCAACGACTCGTAGGTTTCCTGTAGGCTCACGGCGGTCGATTGCTCGGATTCTTCGACCAGCGGTACGACGACATAGCCCTGCCGTCCTTCCGCAAGCTTCTTGCGGACGAACCCCCACCACCGCTCGCGCCGCTCATCGTCGGCTAGATAGGTATTGACCTTCTGCCGGCCGGGCGGACTGTCGCTTAAGATCGAGACGTCCAGATCGCCAAAGAGCGTCATGGTAATCGTCCGCGGGATGGGCGTTGCGGTCATTACCAGGTAATGCGGATCGGGGCCGGAATGTTTCAGCATGGCCCGCTGCCGCACGCCAAATTTGTGCTGCTCGTCGATTACCACCAGGCCGAGCTTGGCGAAGCGGACGTCTTCCTGCAAGATGGCCTGAGTGCCGACGATCAGGTCGATCCGTCCGGCGGCGATTTCTTCCAGCATGGCGGCTCGCTGCTTGGCCGGCATACCGCCGGTCAGTTCCGCGCGGCGGACCTGGCTGCCGGTCAGGAACCGTTGGATTGTCAGGGCATGTTGCCTGGCGAGAATTTCGGTGGGGGCCATGAGCACGGCCTGATGTCCGTGTGCCACGGCCAGCAGCATGGCGTAGAGGGCCACGGCCGTCTTGCCGCTGCCTACGTCACCCTGCAACAGGCGGTTCATTGGCCACGATCGGCCCATGTCGGAACCGATTTCGGTGATCGCTTGTCGCTGGCCTTGGGTTAACTCGAAAGGAAAGAGGCGGAGGATCCTCGCATCGATCATGGCCGTGGCCTCTAGCGGCGGGGCCTGCCGCAACTCGTGTTGTTGATACCGCTTGACGGCCAGTGCCAGCCCCAGCAGGAAAAGCTCCTGGTAGACCAACCGCCGCCGCGCGCCGGCTAATTGCTCGGTGTTGTCGGGCGAATGGATCTGTTGGATTGCCCGATGCAGCGGCCAGAGGTCATGGGCCTGGAGATACTCGTCAGGAAAGATCTCTTCGAGTAGATGGCCGAAGGCAGTGACCGTCTCGCTGACGATCTTCCGCATTTGCCACTGTTGGAGGCCCTCGGTGAGCGGATAGACCGGCAGTATCCGCCCTTGCGGTTCTTCGGTTTCTTCGCCGAGAAAATCGACTTTGGGGTGCGTCATTTGCCAGACCATGCCCTGTAGCTTCGGCTTGCCGGCAAACATAACCCGTTGCCCGACCTTGAACTTCTCCTCCATGAAGGGTTGATTGAACCACAGCCCGCGAAGGTGCCCGCTGCCCGAGCGGATAAGCACGCCCAGCACGCATTTGCCGGGCTGGCCACCGCGGAGTTCCAAGTCCTCGACGATGCCGCAGACGCTTTGCAGCTTGTCTTCCTCCAGTTGACTTACCTCGCGGAGGTCCGTCATATCCTGATAGGTCCGCGGGAAGAAGAACAGCACATCGCGGGCAGTTTGCAGCTCAAGCCTCTGGAGCGTTTCGGCCCGTTGCGGCCCCACGCTTTTGAGAAATTGCACCG
>JANXQG010000129.1 GCA_025356915.1 Planctomycetota bacterium
CAATACCGCCCGCGCGCGATTTGGAAAGTCCTGGCTGCTCTCTTTCGACCGGCCAAGGCGATGCAGAACTGGCGCAAGGCCGAGTTCCTACTCTCGCACGACATTGCCACCCCGCAGCCGCTGCTGGCCTGCCGACCGCGCGGCTGGACGACTTCAAGCATCAGCTTCTTGGTCACCCCGTGGATCGGAAACTCGGAGAACTTGCATCTCTTTGGCTGGCGAATCGCTGATCGCCTGCTCGACGAGCGACTTCGCATCGCCGCGCGATGCGCTGAGGCATTGGGCCGACTCATCGGGCGGATGCATGACACCGGCACCACCCATCGCGATCTCAAGGCAGCCAATCTGCTCGTGGTCGAAGAACGTTGCGATGTGACCGTCTATCTGATCGATCTCGACGGCCTTCAGCCAGGCAAGTATGTCAGTTTCAAGCGGCAAGCCCGCGATCTGGCGCGCTTGGCGGCCGGACTAACCGCGCATCCTTGGGTTACCCGGTCGATCTGCCGGCGTTTTCTCCGCGCGTACCTCAGGCAGTATTCCGAGGAGAGCATCGACTGGAAGCCTCTGTGGCAAGCAATCGCCAAAGAAACCGAAAGGATCATTTGCCACAAGCAGAAACGTGGACAGCAGGTACTGTAGACGGCATTCACTGCGCAACGGCTTCAGCTTCGGTCGGTACCATTTCCGCCCCGTCGCCCGTGTGGCGGAAGATGCAATTCCTACCCGCCGACTTGGCCCCATACAAAGCCACATCGGCGCGAGCCAGTAACGATTCGTGCGAATCGCCGTCCAATGCCTCGGCCACTCCGCCGCTGACGGTAAGCGGCATATCCTTCGCGATAAGGCCCCGCAAGCGTTCGGCAAAACGCACTGCCCCGTCCAGATCGGTTTCCGGCATGACCACCAGGAACTCCTCGCCGCCATAGCGGGCCACGACGTCTGTTTCGCGAGCCAATTCATCGATCATCCGAGCCAGTTGGCTCAACATCTGGTCGCCGTACAGGTGCCCCTGCACGTCGTTGATCTGTTTGAAGTGGTCGATGTCGAGCATGGCGACAGAGAACCGTGTGCCGTAGCGATTCATCAGGGCCAACTGCGTGCCCAGGGCGTCGTCCATGCCGCGACGATTGTTCACGCCCGTGAGCGGATCGGTGCGGACCTCGGTGAAGGTCATGAGGTTGGCGCTTTGTTGGCGGATTTCATCGTGAGCATTGGAAATCTGGGCCGCCAAGCGGAGCGTGGGGCGGAGAATCTCCTCGGCCTCGCGGCAAATATCCTCCCATGCGGCTTCCTGCTGCTGCTCATCTAGCTTACCGACGCGCTCGCGGAACTTACTCACGCTGGAGTGATGTCGCACTAGGGCCTTGCGAAGATCCCAGGCGATCTTTTCCAATTCAACCGCCACAAGCTGCGCACGCCGCAATTCTCGCCGCGCTCGGCCAGGCACATCGCTGGCTGGCCGCTTGCTTTTTCGGCCAAACACAAAGCCGATCATGGCTACGACGACGAAGGCAACCAAAATC
>JANXQG010000140.1 GCA_025356915.1 Planctomycetota bacterium
TTACCATCGATCGGCGGATGCGGCCTTGGAAACCGTGAGGCAGCTTCAGGCCGGGGGGGCGGATGTTGCGTCCTTTGCCGCCGATGTTGCCGATGAGCGGGCGGTGGCCCGGCTATTTAGTCAAGTGAAGGACCGTTTCGGCCGCCTGGACGCCTTGGTGACCGCAGCGGCCGTGTGGGAATCGCAGTCGTTGGACGAAGTGACCGCCTCTGATGTTCGTCGACAGTTCGACATCAACACCCTAGGCACCTTCCTCTGTTGCCAACAGGCCGGGCGGATTATGGTGGCTCAGCCCGAGGGCGGTGCGATCGTAACCCTCGGCGACGGGGCTTGTGAGCGACCTGGCATGAATTACGCGGCCTATTTCATCAGCAAAGGCTCGCTCCCCACGATGACCCGCATGTTGGCCGCGGAACTGGCTCGGCAAAACCCGCGAGTGCGGGTAAACTGTATCCTGCCCGGTCCCGTGATGGTGCCCGAAGATGCCTCGCAACCGGAGGTTGCAGGTGCCTTGGCGGCAACTTTGCTCAAGCGAGTTGGTTCGCCGTGGCACATTGCCCAGGCGGCCCTGTTTCTCATCGAGAACGATTACGTCACCGGCATCTGTCTGCCGGTAGATGGAGGAAGGGCGATCGCCGGGTAAGAACCGACCATGCGAAACTTGCGATACTACTTGATCAGCCTCGCAATTCACGCGGTCGTGCTGACTCCCTTGGCTTACGTGCTTTTTTGGGGAACCTTCGCGCCGCCGCAATTTTCCACCCGCTTGGGCGGTGGTTCCGGGATTGACGGAGTGGTTGACGGTGATGCAGTTGTCTTGGAGGGCGAATTCTTCCCTTGCAGCCAAACAAAAGAGCTTCGCATCAATCCGCTCCCCACAACCTATCCGGCGATGGTGCGCAGCGAGTTGACCGAGGCCCAAAGCACCGAGTCGGGGCGATTATTCGCACCATCCATTGAAACAGAACAGATTGCACGAAAGGTCGAGCCGCCGATTCCGGAACCACTCCCTGTTCCGCCTCCCTTGCCGGCTGCGAAGATGGCCTCGCACGTCGTGGAGCTGGCGGAAGAACCGCCGCCAAGCCCGCCTGAGCCGCACCCTAACCGTGCGGATGTCGATGTGGGCGAACTGCTGAAAGGATCCGCGGGAAGTCAGGCGGTGCTCCGTTCCGCTGATGGGCTGTCGGATTTGCGCAACGGAATGCAACCCGACGGTCGATCGGGCGGCGGGGGTTCGGACGGATTGCCGACGGGACTGAACGGGAACGTCCGTCCGCCCTATCCTCCCGAAGCATTGGCCCGCGGCATTGAGGGCGTGGTGGTATTGAGAGTTGTGGTTGAAGAGGATGGAGCAGTGCGGAGCGCAATGGTGGAAACTTCCAGTGGCAACGCCGCGCTCGACCTGTCCGCATCGACCACGGTTCGCGATCGTTGGCATTTTGAACCGGCACGTCGTAACGGCATGCCGGTCGAGTGTGAGGTGCTCGTGCCGATTCGGTTTAGGATGCGGGGTTGAAGGTAGGAATCACTAGGAACACAACGCCGTTGGCGTAAGGAATGAGCGACGAGGACGCTCATGGGTCACTTCCCACTCCTCACGGGTAGCGTGGGTACGACGCCCTTCAAATCGGTCCATAGGGTACCGTTGCCGGCATAGATCATCTTTAGATCGATATTTTCCGGCAGGCCCTCGGCGAACTCCCACTGCGTATAGGCGGCCGGCTCGCCAAATGCCTTGACGGCCAAGCCGAAGAGTTCGGCCTTGGATTGCTGCTGGAGCTTCTTGGCCATCGAATCGGCCTCTCCGAGAGTCACGACCCGCTGGGCGTCGATCTCGGCGGCTTGGCGATCGACTGCGGCAACCTTCCGCTCGGTGTCGGCCTGCATCTGCTCGGCGGTCTGCTGGCCGGTCGCTTTGACGTTGGCCACGAGTTTTTTCGTCTCCTCGGTGATCTTGGCCGCTTCCAGCAATACCTTCTGCTCGGCACCGCGGAGTTTGGCCTCGGTTTTCGCCGTGGTGGTTTCCTGCTCGCGCGTGAGGGTCAACTCATCCGCGACATAGCCCTTCTGGATCGGCTCGCGGACTTCCTTGGGAATGTAAATATGCCGCACTAGGCCGTAGAGCAACGTGAGGTTCTTTTCTTTGAGCACCTTCTGGAAAGCCGTGTCAACGCTTTCCTGAAACTTTTGGCGGGTGTCGCCCACGAGCAGATCGACCGCCCCCATGCGAGAGCCGTTGTTCCGGCAAATGCTCTCGCATTGCGGCATGATGATCTTCTGCTCCACGGCCGCCAGGTTGCCAAAGCGGCGAATCATGTCCGGGGCCTGATCGGGCAACACACCCCAGACCACGCTGAAGTCCATGTGGATCTTGAATCCGTCGCTGGAGGGGAAGGAAATGCCCGTGCCATTCACCGGCAGGGCTTCGCCGCTCTCGTCAACAACAGCCTCGCCGCGATCACTCTTCTGCTTTTCGGTGGAGATATCCTTGGCGTTGAAGCCAATGGAGACGATATCGATCTGCCGTTCCTTGGGGTTGATCGCATACAGGCCAGACGGGAGAACATCGTCCTGAATGCCGGCCGACCGCGGAGGCTTTGAATCAGGGTCGTCGGTCAAATAGGTCTGCACGCCGACGTAGCCCGCCGGGATCTCGACCCAACCAGAATACTTGAGCTGGCCCTTGCCCGCCTCCGTGGAGACGACATTGACGATCGTGGCCTGATAGGCATAGGGATTGATGCGATAGCGGCCCGGCCCCAGGATTCGGCGGAGAGGGCCCTTTTGATTCGTGTTGCCGACGTCGCCTGGAACGAGGAACTGGCCAATCTTGCGGTCCAAGCCTTCTTCGCCCAACATGCTGTTGAGAAAGGCGATTTCGCCGGTATGAACCACCACGTCATCAACGATATTTCGTTCCCACCAGACGGGGCAGTAGAAGTGCCGGCCCGGCCCGCGGAGCTGTTCCAGCACGCCCATTTCACCCTCGGACTCGTTGGCAAACTTGCCGTTCTCGGCTTTCTTCGCCAGCCAGATAAAGACCAGGGGGCCTTTATAACGCAGTTGCAGGCTCTTGCCTTCGGGAACATAAACGCGATTCACGGTCCACTCGAAGGCTCCATAGCCGACCAGGGCAACGACTACTAGGAAAATGATCGATCCGGCATATTGTCTCATGATTTGGGTTCCTCTTTGGATTGTGCGATAGCCTTTGACTTGTGCGATGACTTCCTTACTTCTTGTCGCTTTCCGCTTTTCCCGCCTTCGTTTTGAATGCCTTGAACACGTCCATCAACGCGCTATTGTCCGTATTGATCATCATTGCCTTGTAGGCGGGGGCGATCTTCTTCAAGAGCGTATAGCGGGCGAACTCCGCTCCGTCTCCGCTAAATGCCTCGATCGATTTCTGCCAGCCGGCGGCCTGGGCCTCGTTCTGGAAGCGGATGACGTCGGCCTCGGCCTTACCTTTGGCCAGCGTGGCGGCCGCCAGATCCTTGGCCGCTTCAAACTTCTTCTGGGCCACGCCCAGCCGCTTGTTCGCATCGATGATGGCCACCTCCTGCTTCCGCTTGGCATCGACGGTCATTACCACGACCTCCTGTTCGGCCGCAACCTCGGCCTGCTTCTGAATCACGGTCGCCTTCTGCACGGCCAAATCCTGTTCGGACGCCTGCTGCAAGATTTCCTTCGAGTATTGCTTTTCCTGCTGTAGGGCGATCTGTAGCCGCCGTACCGGATCGGCGATCTTTTCCGGCGGCTTGATGCCCGTGATCAGGGCCTGGATGACTTCGATCCCTTGCGTACCACAGGTCCTCTGCATCTCGCGTTGGAATTCCACCTGAAAAGTTGCCCCGGTGTCGCCGGTGATGAACTCCTTGCCCGAGTGGCTCGATCCTTTCAGCCGCGTATAGGCACGGGCATTGGGCACGATGATCTTCTGGATGATCTCATCGTCAATCGAGACTTCGTTCTTCCCTTCGTTGTAAAGGACGAAAACCTTGGCGGCCTCCTGCGGATTCACGCGAAACTCGATGCGGCCTTCCAGGCTGACCCAAAAGCCGTCGCGAGTGGAAAAACCGATGTCCTCCAGGTTATAGCGTTGGCTGCGGCAATCGATCTTCGAGACTCGGGCCACATAAGGATTCAAATAGTAGGTACCCGGTTCCAAGGTCTCGGCCTGCACGCCGCGGGCCTCCTTTCCCTTCGGCACGATGACCTCGTTAGGCGTTTCAGGAAGCTTCGCGGAAACGAGCGTCTTCACTCCCTTGAAGCCGGCGGGGATCGTCACGGGATCGTGCAACTCGATGATCTCGGCATTACCGTTATTGATGCGACCCGGGGCCTTCTTTTCGAACGGATCGACCAGTTGCGCATTGATGGGATATCGACCCGAGTAAAGG
>JANXQG010000183.1 GCA_025356915.1 Planctomycetota bacterium
CCGCGAGATGGAATGCATCTCGCGGAGCGAGATGAGTACAGTTATTGATTCGCCGGTCCTTAGGTCTGATATTTCAGCGGGGTTAGAGACCCTCGCCGAACTTGGCGGCTACGCAAGCCTACAACGCCGTTGTCTCCTTCAGTTTCTCCGTTGTCGTCATCTCCTTCATATACTCCTTCGTGACTGGCCCGACACTCCGCGACGTCACCTGTCCGCCGCGAATCGCCAAAAGGCAGGGGATGCTCTTCACCTCATATCGGTCGACCAGATCGGGGTTTTCGTCTATGTTGACCTTCACCACGCGAATGTCCGGATGCTCCTGGGCAAAATCATCCAACACCGGGCCAAGCTTCTTGCATGGGCCACACCATTCCGCATAGAAATCGACCAGCACTGGCTTTTCGCACTTCAGCACTCGCTCTGCAAAGGTCGCAGTAGAAACATGCTCCAGCCGCGACTCTTGTGACTGTGACCAGGGAAAGTCGAGCAATTTGCGGCCCACGCAGCCAGCCAACAACATCGCCAGCACACATGGGGCAATTAAGAATATCTTCCGGAAGGGATGGATCACGTTCCTCATGGCAAGTTGGCTCCTTTGGTTTCGTAGGAGGGCCTTTTCGGGCCATCTTGAGATTATACGTCAAGGCTTGCATCTGCCAAAGGACCGCCGCATTTCTCTTGACAACCCCCCGGAAAACCGACATATTTCACCTATTCGTCTTGGCAATCTACCTTGCCTGCGGCAATTGGGCTAAAAGGCAGAGGTTTTGCCCCAACTTCGAGGAGAAAAATCGCGTGGACCCAGCCAAAAAAGCCTTATCACTGTTCGACGAATTCAAAAATTTTGCCCTGAAGGGCAACGTGATCGACCTGGCCGTGGGTGTGATCATCGGTGCGGCTTTCGCCGGCATCGTCAAGTCGCTGGTACAGAATATCATCATGCCGTTGGTCAGCATCGTGATGCCCGCCGAACACGGCTATGCGGAATGGATCTGGATCGTTCCAGGCACTGCAAAATCGGTTCCCTATGGCCTGTTTCTGGGCGAAGTGGTGAACTTCCTCATTCTGGCCTTGGTCCTGTTCCTCTTCATCGTGAAGTTCCTCGGCTGGATTTTGAAGGCGAAGAAGGACGCCCCGCCGCCGCCGTTAACCAAGGACCAGGAACTGCTCGTCGAGATCCGCGATCTGCTCAAAAATCAGCGCATCTAAGAACTCGTTCAAATAGCCTCCGAAAACCTACATTCGGTATTTTCGGACTTTTCTGTTCCGTGGGACCGGAAAAACTTGCCCAGACCCCCTAGTCGTCGCAATTGCATTACAAGGCAGGCGACGATTTGGCCGATCATAACGATGTCCACAATACATCGAAAGGCGCAAGCATGATCCGAGCGATACACCCACAGACGATCGGCATCTCGGCAATCTCCACCTACGAACCGCCATGGATGTTGGGGAATGACTGGTTTTCAGACATCCTGCCACGCAAATTCGTTCAGCACACGGGCATCCTATCTCGCCACATCTCCATGGAAGATGAGGTGGCGATTGGGATTCGAGCGGTCGAAAACCTCCAGCGCGAGGTAAACTGCGACTTGCAGGACTGCGCGGCGGTAGTCTTCGTATCGCCATCCATAGTACATGGCTCCGTTGCTCGGGAATACCTCGACGAGCAACAAGACTGGCTGAAATCCACCAACCGCGCAGCACGGGAATTCGTGCGCCGGCTCGGTATTCCGGCGGAGCAGGTATACGGGATCAACTGGGGCTGTAGCGGTTACAGTAAAGCGCTCTCGATCGTTCATCGACAAATCGTCCCCTCGATGCGACTCCGGCAGAACGAATTTATTTTGGTCGTCACGGCAAGTCGCATCAGCCGGATTACGGACTATGGCTGCAAGCAAACAGCCCCGCTTTTCGGCGATCTGGCCACAGCCACGATTCTCTCCCCGATCGGCAGCGAGAAACACCCGGTACACTTCGATCTGGTTCTTGCCAGGGCGGAGATGCAGGCGGCCGAAGGGGTGTTTTTCGACTACCATCTCCAGGAAAACGCTGTCGTGCCCACGCCCGAGGGCGGGAGAAGTTCTACCTCGCGTCGGCTGGTCTTCTCGCTCAACGGACTTGGGATCGCCGATGCCGCGCCCCGGGCCATGGCCAGCGCAACGGCCAAGGCTCTCCGCAGCATGAGTATCCGGCCCGAAGAGGTGCAGTTTTTTGTGCCGCATCAGGCGGGGACGGGCATCGTCCGTTTCACGGCAATGAAATTGGAAGAGATCGGCGTCCGCGGAGAAGTGATTAATGGGTTGACGGGCGACGTCGGCAACGTCAGTTCCTGCTCCGTTCCCTATGCCTTGCGGAAAACCTGGAACCGACTCCAAGGCACCATCGTTTGCCCAACAGCGGGAGTCGGACACCCCGGCGACGCGAAGCTATCGCAAGGATGCATCATCCTACAGGCCACCGAAGCGCACCATTGACCTCGGAGCCACCCGGCAAGCGGTTTGGCGATTTAACCCTAGCCATGGAGCAGCTACCGAGGTTCCGTGGAGGGAAAGAACGTCGAGGAATTCGTGACCTGCGACGTGCTCAAGGAGTTTGCAAAGGACGGGACAGCAGCACGACGGCAATATCGCGCGTTCGAGGAGCAGTACGTGCTAGACGACGACGCGACAATGCAGAAAGCGATGGGTGCCAGTCGCTATGCCGTCGGCGACAC
>JANXQG010000186.1 GCA_025356915.1 Planctomycetota bacterium
CCGCCGCCGATGTCGATGCAGGCGATGCGAATTTCATTGGCCTCATAGCCGAACGACTCGGACTCGGCCTGCTTACCCTTGGCCGGACCGCCGGGCCGCGGAGCACCGGGCCGGGCAATGGCTCGCCGGGCCGTGGCGGGACGCGCCGCCGCCGCTTCCGGCATGTCTTCCAGTCTGAGCTTCTTGCGGCCGCGATCCTGGTGCATGGTGGTGAACCAGAGCCGCGGATCCTGGCCCAACATCCGCAACTCGCTCCAGATGTAGGTCAAGTGGCAGGCCGATGCTTCGTCGATGCCCAGATTGATCTCCGGCTTGCATCGCTGGTTCTTACCCAGCGTGGCGGCAAAGATGTTGATGGCCTTTCTCCCCTGGGCTTCCAGACGTCGCTGCTCCTCTTGGATCATGCCGCTGGGATAGCTCAGCGTCATCGTGCGGATTTCCCGGGCACGGCCGGCCTCGCCGGAGGCATTGCGATAGGCAATCGAGTTGACGTAGGTGTAGGCCTGAGTCAACATCTCGTAGAGGGCGGCCGTCATCAATACGCGAGGCGCGTGACGCGGCTTGAGCGGGGCTTCGGTGGCATATTCCTGCTCCTTAGGCTCACTATCCTGTAGGAGGAAGTCGCGGTCGTCTTCATGGACGTACTTGAGGAAGGGACCTTTCAGCGGCGAAGCGTAGGCATTGGTCTTGCAGCGATCCGTTGGATCGGCCATGTGCCAGTTGGCACCTTCCAGCCAACTCGCATCGTCGGCCCAGAGGTAACGCTTGGGTGAGCTTAGGCCCGTGCGGATGTCGCCTTCAGCCCGCATGACCTGTACGACGTCGTCGGCCTCGCGGCCCATGCGAACCATGGAAAGGTCATCGAATAGGGGCGGAGTAACGATCATTTCCACCTTGGCCTGCTTGGACTTGCCGCTGCGGCCGAACCAGCCGCGCTTGGCGTCCTCCTCGCCGACGGTGTGGTAGTCGGTCTTCTTCTGCTGCAAGGGGAGGAGGTAAGGCGTATTGCACCAGTGGGTTTTGGAGGAAAACCATCTCGCAGCGGGCTGGCTGACGAACTCGCCTTCATCGTTCCATGCGTCGAGATGATAACGATTGGTTAGCTCGAAGGGGAGCATCTGTGGGGTCTGGCTGATTTCGCCGGCCAGCTCCAGTAACAGCACACCGGTACGGCTATTGCCGAAATCGACAATCATGTGTACGTGCTTGGCGTCGCCAGCCGTGGCCGCTGCGGGACGAATGCACAGCTCGACGTCCGGCACGCCCTTGAGCGGCTTGCTGTCGATATCCAGCAACCCTTGCAGGTTGACGAGGAAGTCGCGGGTCAGCGAGTTGGGCGAGCAGAAGTAGCCGACTTCCGGGTCGCCGCAAGAGGTATCGACGGCCAGGAAAAGCCTCGTCGTGCCCGACTGGATGATCTGCCACTGAATGTAGGGAAAGGTCCGTGGGGGATCGTTGGGCGTCGCTGGGGCGATGGCGCAACGCTGCCAGCCATAACCGATCTGGTTGGTCTGGTAGCGGCTGCCGCCGCGCAAGGGGATACAAACGACCTGGACCCCCGTATTGGCGAAAAGTATGTGCATGTTCTGAATTCTGTCTACAGCTTGAGTAGGGTGGGTTGAGCTTGCGAGTCCCACCGATATCCTTGTTTTCAGCCTCGCGCTAGGAAAGCTCGATGCACATACCCGGAAGAGGGGTAAAGCGATCAAGCGAAACCCGATGTCACTAGGCTTTCCTAGGGAACCTCTGTCCGTGTCCGTGGTGGAAGCATATTTCGGAAACTGCCATCCTCATATCTTAGTCCGTTTTGTGCCTTGTGGCCAGAGCCACCGCAGAAGAACTACAAAGTGTAGGGTGGGACCAGATCCTGTCATTTATACACAACTTTATCGTCTTTTGGGCCGAAGGCGAGCCAGGCGGTGGCGAAGTCGGTCATGCGGCGAATTCCGATCCACAGAGGCAGCGGCCCC
>JANXQG010000228.1 GCA_025356915.1 Planctomycetota bacterium
CCCGTTTGCAGCGCAACCCGCTGGATTCGACGACGGCTGGTACCTCCCACCTGGCCATTGACGTTATCGGCGCCTCGGGCGCGTTGGGCCTGAGCCCCGTTACCGAAGTAGTGCCTGGCGCTAGCCTCGACGGCATTCGTCATTCCTTCACGGACGCACAAGAGCTGCAGGTCGTGTCGTGGACTACGGCTGCTATCACCTCGACTGTTAACCCCATCCCCGGCGCCGACTACGTGATCCCCTCAGCCGGTACGGGCAGTGATGGTTTCAATCACTACGACTACGTTCAACAGGCAGCGTTGCAGGATGCCGGAGGAAATCCTATCTACCAGGTGACCTACAAGTCTGGTGTCGGTGGCTACACGAAGCTTCGCATCCGCGCTCCGAAGGGTGCGTACCTGCATAGCAGCATGAGATTTCCTCAGGACTTCTCGGCGCCCATCAGTACCATCGTGTCCCCCTCGGAAGCCTATCAGCAAATCGGCTTGATGAGCTTCACGCACATCCATGGTGCCCTATCGGGTTCGGGCGCTCCCCGCACGAACCTCCGGCGCGCCACGGGCGTGCAGGCAAGTTATGGCGTTGGGTCCCATGATTCGCGCATCTCTTATAGTTTCCTCCACGACGCTGCTGCCTTGGTTTCATCGATCACCGTGCTGTCTGTGGACAACATTGGGCGCCCAACTGGCGTGGAGATCGTCTTCCCGTACACGGACGACCCCGGCGACACGACGGTCACTTCGTCCTCTGGTCTAGCTAGCATCCAGGTGGTCGCGGCCTTCCAATACGACAAGCCCAAGACGGCCAATAAGCTACGTACGGACTACAACGTCTACGGGCAGACGATCGACGACCGCATCACGGGTCTCAGTCTGGCACCCAAGCGCATCTACACGATCAACGGTCAAATTCGTGGTATCGCGTACACGAACATCTCCGTAGGGCCGCTCTACAAGACCATCTCCCGTCCGTGCACCGGCACGACACAGGTGTCGATCAGCGCTGCCGACTTCCCTGGGGAAAACAACATCAAGATCTTCGGGCTGCTTGGTGTGCCGTTGGTCCCCGGCGGTGGCGCACAAAAGGTACGTGCCGTCGAACCAGGCGCACTCTTCCCCTTCAACGCCCTCACGGTCACGTTCGACGCTGCACTTCCCGGTGCTGGATCCGTCATCTTCAAGGTCGCGTACACGTCGGATGAACGCCACTACTGGGTTGAGGTCCTGAAGACCAACCGCGGTGTCGTAGGTCCGTTCACGTGGGTCTCTGAGGAGAACTCGCTGGAGGCCATTGGCTTAAGTAACAACACCACAGGTGTACGTGAACGCTTCTACGTGAGTGGTGTGCAGCATCCTACGGGGCCAGAGAACAGGTTTACCATTGGTTTGGCCAATGGCATGCCGCCCGTGTCGTTCTTCTCCATCTGCGAGAACCAGGCACTCTTCGGCTGGTATAGCCGTAACGCTGGCAACTACTACACCACCAACGATCTCACCTGGTACTCAGGTAGCAACATCCAGCCTTGGGGCTCTCCAGGATTTGGCCGCACGGATACAGCTACCACGTTTGACATGCCCGCCACGGGCGCCACCCAGGGCTACTACGACACGCAGGGCAGTGGCTGCATCGGAGGCGGTGTCCTCGGAATTCCGGCTGTTGCCTCCACGTGCCTCGTGTACGCCACGCAGATCCCGCTCGTCAACTCGGTCAACGACCACCTCGTCGTGGTCTATGAGGGCTATGCCTACCAGGGTATCATGGGGGACAACGATTCCCTGGTGAACCGCCTCGCACGTCTTCAGAGCGCCGTGGTGCCTCCGAACGTTGGCGACGACCTCATCTACGATGCGGTAACCGACATCTACGCGACCACGGCTGGTACTGGCCTCCCGTACATGGATGGTCGTCATTTCGGTATCCAGCCGGGTTACTCGCTTATCACTCCCATCGCTGGTTTCCGCTGGACTTTCTACGCGCCCGATGTGGCGAAGGACAACGGGGTCTCTAACGCCTACCGTCAGACCAAGCTTAACAGTGAGCGTCTCCGCCAGGTGAAGAGCGCGGTGGACGTGAACTTCACGGCCCCCGATGACGACAGCGATCTCGTGATGCACTTTATCCCCGGTCCTGCTACTCAGTACTGTCCGTCTCCGAACGGAACCGGCGTCGACTTCGGAAGCTTCTCCGGCGTCGGTCCAGGCACGATGAGCGACTACGACCACTCGGCGCTGACCACCAACATGCTGGCACCGCAGATCCTACTCGGGTCGCTACGCGCCGGCTACCAGCTCAACCCTAGTGTCACGATCCATGTACCTGCCTCGGATGGCTACGCACTTGTGCGCGTGCCTTTCACGCCATCGTTCTCCGCCTACTGGTCCGGATACGGGTCTCCTGGTCAGGCACACGGTGATCACGACATGCTGCTCAACGCCCCCATCGGTGACACCTGGCATGTCGGAACATTGCAGGCGCTGGGCAACATGCCACCCACGGGTAAGTCACCCACGGCTGGTTTCCGATTCAAGCGTACTATCAGCAACGGTGACGTCACCGTTCTGACCAATCGCCTCAACACATTCACGACCTTCGCCGCTGAGTCGGTGGGCAAGCCGCTATCGGCTGCGCCGACACGTGCACGTGGTACCCAGGGGTACCCCACGATGCGCCCTGGGTATCAGGGTCCCGTGGCTCTCACGGAATCCACGTGGCTTGGTCGCCCTAGCGAGAACCTTCTCTCTGGATGTGCCCACGACTCAGGGACACTTGCGGCATCCTCGTTGGGCGACTTCCTGCTGTCTGAATCCAGCGTTCCGTTGACACACCAGCAGGGCGGCAACACGTTCCTCGCCACGCAGGGGTCGTACTACGACCAGACGTGGGGCGACTACACGACGTTCCCTACTGTCACGAACTACCTGATGCTACAGAAGTTCTGGGCATTCCGAGGTTCGGCAATCAATAGGGCTGGGCAGGTTCGCTTGCTTATCAACTCGGGTTTCGGGTCCAACCTCGTAGGTAATGTCCAGAACCCCAGCATCCGATACGCCGGACACCGTGCACACCTAGGCTTCTCTGCTGACGCCTTCGATCTTCTTCACCGTCCCGTCCGGAGGCCCTGATGACACTATACGCTTTTGACGCGAATTTCAACATCCTTGGCCCCGCAGCCGACTTCCCAATTCATGCCGGTACTGTAGAAACAGGTGCGGTCGATCTCTCTCAGATCGGTAAGGTAGACCCCGTTACAGGCATCTCCTACACGCTGCCGGAGAAGCCACGAAACTTCAATGTAGCCGACATGCCGTTGGGGCAGGTAACACCGGTCCTCACCATGCCGCTTCCTACGACCACCAACGCGTTCCCCCAGAAGGCACGGGCAACACTCGTTGGTAGCGATCAGACGCTCACCTCGGGCGCCTGGACGAAGGTCCACTGGGCGTCTCTGGCTGCTAACCCTGTTCGTGTCGGTGTGCAACTTGGCACCGTTGAAGGCACGAACGCCAACGCGTTGGAGCCGATCGTTGCAGGCCAGTACATCGTGACAGGCTGCGTGACGCTTCTCGCTGGAGCCACGACAGTGACTGTACCCGCCGTGCGCATCAAGATCAATGGCACCGTGGTCGAGACCTTCCTGTCCGAGGATACCATCGCAGTAGGGCTTCATCGAGGCATTCTGTTCCACGCGGTATTCGACCTAAAAGCGCGCGACTTCGTCACCGTAGAGGCGTATTGCACGGCTGCTGAGAATCCGTTGATCAAGCTTGACACCAGCTGGTTCTCCATCGTACAGGTACATTGATGCTCCAAATTTTCCCACGCATTACGCTGAGCGCGAAGCCGATGTTCGCCCTGCTCCGTTTTTGGCTGCGCGACTGCTGCGGCTACACGGAGCTTGACTCCAACGACGGCAACGGTGTGGCCATTTGGGGGCTTGTAAGTTCTGGTACAGGTGGCACCGTTCTCACGTCGGATGCCAATGTGTTCCGTGACCCAGCCAGCCTATTCACCGTCGCGGACGTTGGTCGCTACTTGGTGACATACAACGACGCAAATCTTTCGAACCGCGGCGTATGGAAGATCGTCAGTGTCCCGGATGCGAATACGGTCATTCTGGCGGCCACCGTCTATGGCCCCCGGTTCGTCAGCGCCATCAACATCCGTTGGCACGTTGTCAACGCGACAGCTGCCATCGGTCCAGGTACGGCCTTCCTGGCCCTACAGGCGCCAACTCTGAGCGGCACGAGTCCCGCGTGGCAGGTACACTTCGAGAACCAGGCCGCGGATACAGCCCTCTTGCGCTTTGACGTTGGCCCCATTGGTGGCTGGTCCGTCGCTACCCACACGTGGGTTCCAGGTACCCCTACGACAGCCGTGCGTCAGTTCAATCAGGACGCAACACCTGTCACCTATTGGTTAGCCGATACCACCCATATCACAGGATGGACCGAGGCTGTCGGCGGTACTGCCGCATTCGACTCAATGCAGGCGGGAAGCGCGGCCAGCTTCCGCCCCCAATATGACCCCAGCTTCGCGATTGCCGCCGACGGGCTGCCCAACGTGCTTCCAGCGGGTCTTCTGACCACACTGGAATCCACCAACACGACGAACTCCGCGATCGTCAGCTTCGTTGGCCTGCGTCCCGCAACCAACTACGTAGCGGCCCCGAACGACTCCCTGTTCTCTGGCCTCTTGGATTCGGCGTTCGACTTGCGCCGTGACGTCTGCGACATCCCGATCGCCAGCGGCGCCGCGGTGGTGCCCGCCGAGTTCCGTGGCGCCATGCGGTGCTTCCACCACTGCTCTACCACCATCCCCTACCGCCAATTCGTCGCCAATAACAGGGCGCTTGTCAGCCTGGGTGCTGGCCTGTGTGTGGAGTGGAACGGTAGTTTGGTCGTATAACGCTTCGTGGGGTGTCAGCTGCTGCGCGCCGATACAGGTATCGGTATTTTACTCTGACGTCTTGACAGCTTTGGCTTTCTGACTTACTGTAAAAGTATGAAAACCATTGCTCTCCTCGCCTTCGTGCTCTGTCTCCCCGCATGCACAGCCGACGTCTTCACCCTTGGTGACGACGCGGGGCCCACGACCGACGCTGCCGCTCGTGACGATGCCGACCCCAGCGCGGATGCCGGAGCGGACGCCAGCACGGCGGACACGGACAGCGGTGTCGGCGACGCCGAAAAGCATGATTCTGCAGTGGATTCTGCCGTGGACACGGGTGCGTCCGACACGGGACCCGACGCTAAGGACGACGCGGCTGTCGTGCCTGCATGTGCACCGATCGGAACCTACAAGGTCTGCCCGTCGTCGCAGCACTGTATCGTCACGGCCTCTGACGGCGCGTCGTTCTGTACGACGCCTGCCCAGAACAACCCGGTGTCTTGCA
>JANXQG010000280.1 GCA_025356915.1 Planctomycetota bacterium
AGACTTACGGCAGCGAGATTGGTGCACAACCGATCTGATGGATATGAAACATGAATTAACGAAATCATTCTGACCCGTTGTTCTTGCCGATAAGCGGAGTACGGAGGGCCTGATCGGCACTCGGAAAGCTATCCGCCTCAACCCGTTTTCGCAAAGCAGCTTCTTTATGACCTGGGACCAGATCGGCTAATCCGCCCGAAGTTCGGTGAGAATCGCCGGACGATAGACAGCCTGCGGCCGAAAGCAGTGTTGCCGTCATAAGAAACGTCGACGCCATCCACGGGCGGATGCGAAATGAGGATATCTGACCATTCACGTTCGAGTCTCCGTGCTATTGGGGACGTGGTAGGGCAATAAAATCACTGGCCGTCTGCACCTTCTTCGGTTCCGTGCCGAAAAGGCTCCAAGAAGAGCCGGGATTTGAAGATGCCGTGCCGCTGGAGTTGGATGTGTTGTTCGCGGAACGACAACCACCATTCAGCGACACGACCGCGCAGCACAGCAAAAGCAGTATGCAGCAGTGACGGAACGAGGCAACAGACGCACTCACGGCATAACTCCTTCGCAAAGAGGTCGCGGTGAAAATAAAACTTGGTGGTGAAGTGTCGCAAAAAATTCCGGCCATGTCCAGAGAGATTTCCTGGATGATTTCCTGGATTTCCTGGAAATTTTGACACGCATGAATTCGTAACGTAAGGTTTAGATGCTGAAGCGTTCACACTTGCCTGAGTGCAAACGATCAACCCTCGATTGCCCAGCACAAGCCTTTTCCGAACGCGACGACGCGACGACGCATGCCCGGCGAAAAGCGATTCCCGCGGGCAGACATCCCCTTCGTTCTCGTGTCTGATGATCGTAAGCATCCTTTTGGAGAAATGCCATGTTCGGCCGTACTGCGCGCACTCGTCGTTCTTCCTCCCCCAAACCGTCGGCAACTCGAAATCGCCTCCTTCGCAGCGAAGCGCTGGAACCTCGAATGCTGCTCAGCGGAAGTGGCCTCTCATCGCTGACCGCGCGGGCCGCACTGGTCGGTGCCAAGGCTACCGTCAACGCCGCGCCGACCATCGCCCAATCGGTTATCATCAACAGCAATGCGGCGGTTACCGGCAAGACCGCCTTGCTCTCGGTCCTGGGCAGCGATGACGGCGGGGCGGCGAATCTGAAATACACTTGGTCCGTCACCTCGGCCCCGTCCGGCGGCACGGTAAGCTTCAGTAGCAATGGCACCAATGCGTCAAGGCTGTCCACGGCCACATTCTCCAAGGCCGGTACGTTCTCGTTCACGGTCAAAATCGTCGATGCCGGCGGTCTCTCGGTCAGCAGTGTGAGGTCGGTTGTTGTCTCGCAGGTGTTGACATCAACCAAGTATCCGGCGGCCACCATGGTCTATGTTACGGGGACAAGCCTTCAACCGGTTGTGCCCGCGTTTCTCGACCAGTTCGGCAACTCCTTGACGAATCCGCCGGCCTTGACCTGGTCAACCGCGAATCTGCCCTCGGGCGCGCCGGCCCCCATCTTCACGACGAGCGGCGGCATTACCGCGGTCACCTTCGGGCAAGCCGGCAGTTACATGCTGCAGACCAAGAGTACGATTGGTTCAACCGTTTCCTTTGTCACCCAAATAACGGTGAACCAGAAGTTAACCAGCATTACCGTGTCCCCGAATGTAGCCACCGTTTCCGCGGGGTCCAACCAGCAATTTACCGCGCAGGCCTTGGATCAGTTCAAAAAGCTGATGACCAACCTGCCAACGCTCGCTTGGAGCAGCAGCGGCGGATCGGTCAGTTCTGGCGGAGTCTTCACCGCCCCGAGCGGCCTTGGCAGTTGCACGGTGACCGCCAAGAGCGGCAGCATAGCAGGCACGGCCACCGTTACCGTGCAGGCAAGTCAAGGTTGGAAGAACGCCTCACTGGCATCGCTCGTGCAGAGCCTGGACGCCGACGGCTCGCTCAGCCGGCAGGACATGATCCAAATTCTCCGTAGCGTTGCCAACAGCGGTCCGGTCGATGCCGGAGAACTCGCCGATCTGAAGTATATTCTCAGCCAAGCCACGACGTTGAACATCGCCGGCTATGTGCAAGTGCTAGCAGGCGACATCATCAACGGAAGCCCGGCGAACGCCCACTTCCAGGGCACGGATCTCGGCAACCTAGCCGTGGGCAGTTCGTCCGCTCAATTCAATAAGCTGATCGACAAGTGGTTCCTCGGTACCGACCATCCGGTGCTTTGCAATACCTCGTTGACCTATAAGACCACCGCCGGTTCGCTGTTTCCACGTACCCCTTCGCATCTCGACGAATACCAGGGCATGTTGGGCGATTGCTACCTGATTTCCGCCTTGGGCACGCTTGCGGACAGCAATCCGACCGCGATCCAGAACATGATCATCAACAACGGGGACGGCACGTACACCGTCCGCTTCTACACCGGTTCCTACGGCATATCCGGCTGGCCGAATGGCGGTATCTGTGCCGGTTTCACCAGCGGTGTTGGAACGGCCGACTACATTACCGTCGATAGCATGTTGGCGACTAGCTCCACGGGCATGTTGGCTTATGCCAACTACGGCGCCAGTTGCACCAATTCCGCCAACTCGCTTTGGATCCCGTTGATCGAGAAGGCTTACGCCCAATGGAATGAGACCGGCAAGGAAGGCCGCGACGGCACGAATGCTTTCGCTTCCATCCAGGGTGGTTGGATGGCCACGGTCGATGCCCAAGTTCTTGGCTACAACGCCATCAATTACATCATGACCACCACGTCTAAGCAGGTGGCGGTCAGTGCCTTGACCGCCCACAAGGCGGTGACGATCGGAACCCTTTCCTGGTCGGCGCCCACCAACTTGGGCCTGTACGCAAACCACGCCTATGCGATCACCGCTTACAATGCCTCGACGGATACGTTCACGCTCTACAACCCTTGGGGATCGAATCAGCCCGGGCAGCTCACCTGGGCACAACTCCAGGCGACGTGCAGCCAACTCTGCGTGTGCGACACCAGCGGGACGGTTCCAATAACCGGTGCGCCCAAGGTCGGATCGACGGGAGTATCACTCCGCGCCGCTGTCGCCGGAATCTCGCTCTCCGCCCGGTTTGCCGCAACGGCATCACAACCAGCGGTCGGCCAGAGCCTATCCTCCGATTCGAGCAGCGCGCGGCGTCAACTCTTCTGGAGCATGGCCTGCAGCGAGAATAATTCTTCTCAACCATCCTCCCATTCCGGCTGCACACTCGACGCCCTGAATGTATCGCTGGTAGACGAGGTACTGGCGTTGGGAGTGCGGTGATTTAATTACCGGCTATTTAGGACCGACGCATCAATTACTGTCGTAGGACGGATTGGCAATCCGTCGAATTGCCGGACGGATTGCCAATCCGTCCTAC
>JANXQG010000289.1 GCA_025356915.1 Planctomycetota bacterium
GCTTTACAAAGCGGCCACCTGGGTCGAGCGCCAGTATCACGAGTACCTCCTCCACTCGCCCGAGGCCGAGCCGGCCAGGAACTATTTTCGAGAGCGCGGTATCACGGCCGAGAGTATCGAGCGGTTCCAACTCGGCTTTGCTCCCCTGGATCGCGATTGGATCCTCAAGCAGGCCGGCGGTAGCTTCAGTCGCGCCAAGGTTCTGGAGACGATCGGCGTGCTGCGCTGCTCTTCCGGAGGCGGCAGTCATTACGATTTGTTTCGCGGCCGCGGATTGTTCGCTATTCACGATGCCCAAGGCCGGCCGGTTGGAATGGGCGGGCGATTGCTGCCGGGCGTCGAGACCTTTCTTCCGGGCAAGTACGTCAACTCGCCGGAAACGCCCTTGTTCCGCAAGAGCCATCTGCTCTATGGCCTCGATCTGGCCAAGGAGGCCATCCATAAGAGCAAGAGCAAGACCGCTCTGGTGATGGAGGGCTATACCGACGTCATCATTGCCCATCAATTCGGCTTCAACAACGCCGTGGCCGTGCTCGGCGTGGCGTTGGGTGAAACCCATATCAAGATCCTGAAGCGATTCGTCGACCGCATCGTCCTCGTGCTCGACGGTGACGAAGCCGGCCAGAAGCGTACCAACGAAGTCTTGGAACTGTTCGTTGCCCAGCAGGTCGACTTGCAGATCCTCACGCTGCCCGACAATCTCGACCCTTGCGATTTCCTCCAGCAGCGCGGAGCCGATGCATTCGCCGAGCTACTGGCAACGGGCACCGTCGATGCGTTGGATCATGCCTTCCGCTCGGCTACCCGCGGACTCGATCTGGATCGCGACATTCACGGCTCCAGCCAGGCCCTGGAGCGGCTGATTGCGATTCTGGCCAAGGCCCCGCGACTGCGACCCGATACAACCAGTGAAGATCGTCTGCGGGAAGGAAAGTTCCTACAGCGTTTTGCTGCCTTGTTCCGCGTGAGCGAGACCGAAGTCCGCCGCCGCCTGACGACGTTGCGACGCCGCATGCAGGATGCAGACAAGATACCCACGCTACGCGACGCAGGCGGGACGCCTACGCTACCTGCTGAACCTGCTTGGCGACCCGGCGATGCCATCGACACCTACGAACGCGAGTTCGCCGAGCTGCTCATCGTTTACCCCGATACATGGACAGCCGCCCGAGCGGCGATTGCTCCCGCCGAACTCATTTCGTCCGCGTTGCGGCGGATTTATGAAACAGGATGTCGTCTCTTGGACGACGGCGTGCCGCCCGATTTTGACCGGCTAATCCTCGAATTCGACGACCCCTCGCTGAAAAGCCTGCTGGTCGATCTCGATGAACAGGGTCGGGCCAAAGGGAGCCGAATGGCCGAGCCGGCCGAATTGTTGGATGACCTACTCAAAGCATTCCAAAGAAGGAATGTGGAGAAGCAGCAGCCCGGCCAGTTGGTCGCGCTGCGTGGACAAAACCTGGATAATGACCAGGAAATGGACCTGCTCAAGAATATCTTTCAGCAGGAAAGGAGCCGGCAGGGTATTTCTGACCCCATGGATGGGTGATGATGCTCTGGCACGGGTGATCCCTTGCGTAGGGTGTAGGACTTAGGACTTAGCCAAGCACTAAGACCAAAACACTCCCACCGTACCCGCACGGTTGGGCAAGGCCTGATCGCAGTTTTTGTGCAAACACCCAGACGCCGCTAGGGCGTAAAAAGGAGTAGTAAGGTGGACCATTTCGATAAAGATATGCAGGAACTCGTCGCGAAAGGCAAAACCCAGGGATATCTGACCTACGACGAAGTCAACGAATACCTGCCTGACGAGGAAGTCAATCCCGATAAGCTCGACAATCTTCTCATTGCTTTGGAGGAAGAGGGCATTGATCTGGTCAACGAGGCCCCGGCCCCGGAGTTCTTTGACATTACCCAGCAGTCCGATCCCGACGAACGGTTTGAATCGCATCTGCACGAAGGCGAGATCCCAGGCAGCGCAGCGGAAGCTCTGCCACCTCCCGCCGATGTAAGCAAATGGAGCAGCGATCCGATCCGCATGTATCTCTCGCAAATGGCGGAGATTCCGCTTCTGAAGCGGGAGGAAGAGATTGCCCTGGCCAAGAAGATCGAAATCACCCGCAAGCGATTTCGCCGCACCGTGATCGGTTGCAACTTGGCGATGTGTGACACGCTGGCCACGCTCGTCAAGGTCCATAGCGGGTTCCTGCCCTTTGACCGCACGATCAAGGTCTCCTTGACCGAGCGGCTCACCAAGGAGCAGATTTCCGCACGCATGCCGCATAATCTCAAGACGCTCACGCACTTGGCCGCCGCCAACCGCCGCGACTTCTCCAAGTTGATCAATCGCCGCACCTTGGAAACCGAGCGCATGGAGGCCCGCAAACGTTTCATTCGCCGCCGTCGCAAGATGCTCACCCTGATTGAAGAGCTTAGCTTGCGGACCCGCCGCGTCCAGGCGATGATGCAGCAGATGGAGAATTCGCTTGTCCGCATGGACCAGATCCGCACGCAGCTTCGCGCTTTACCCCAGGCCCACGAGAGCCGCGACCGTCGGGCGAACCTCCGTCGCGAACTTCGCGACCTGATGCTTGACACCCAGGAGACACCCAAGAGCCTGCGGAAACGCGGCGACTTAATGCGACGTCAGTACCAAGAGTACGAGTTCGTCAAGCGCGAGTTGTCCGGCGGTAACCTCCGCCTGGTCGTCTCGATTGCTAAAAAGTACCGCAATCGCGGCCTGAGTTTCCTCGACCTCATCCAGGAAGGCAACACCGGCCTGATGCGGGCGGTCGATAAGTACGAATATCGCCGGGGCTACAAGTTTTCGACCTACGCCACCTGGTGGATACGCCAGGCCATCACCCGTGCGATTGCAGACCAAGCCCGCACCATCCGCATCCCTGTTCACATGATCGACGTGCTCAGCAAGCTGCGAAACGTGACGAAACACCTCCTCCAGGAACTGGGTCGTGAACCCTCCACGGAGGAGTTGGCAATGGCCGCCGGGCTGGGACTCGACGAAGTTCGTCGCGTTTTAAGCATGGGCCGGCAACCAGTAAGCCTTGACCGACCGGTCGGAGAAAGCGAAGATAGTTGTTTCGGCGAGTTCCTCGAAGATGGAGGCTTGCCACGTCCCGACAAGGCGGCTGGAAATGAACTGCTGCGAGAAAAGATTGAAGCCCTGCTCAAAACGCTTAGTTATCGCGAGCGCGAGATCATTCGCCTCCGATACGGCCTGGGCGACGGGTATACCTACACCCTGGAAGAGGTGGGGCGTATCTTCAAGGTCACCCGCGAGCGCGTCCGCCAGATTGAGGCCAAGGCCGTCCAGAAGTTACAGCACCCCGTGCGCAGCCAGCAGTTGGCTGGTTTCCTCGAACCGGCCGCGTAAGAAGGGGCTAGGGACGAGTAGCCCTAAACCTCTCTCCCCTCGCCCGTACTCGGGAGAGGGGCAGGGGGTGAGGGCAGGTGATTGTCTAATCCGTCTTGCCTCTTGCCCTCGGGCCGATCGGTCCGAATTTGTTCGGCACATTCTACGAGCCGTGGTGAGTTCCACCACGGCTCGCTTTGTTTTTACACCATTCCCAAGTGAGCAAATATCTCATGCCATCACCCACCGTTAGCCTCGACGTTCTGCGAACCCTGCACCGCATTCATAAGCAACTGACCGATCTCAAGGATCGCCGCGATCGCGGCCCCCGCCAAATCCTTGCCGGCGATGCCGGTATCAAGCAGCGCGAGGACGAGTTGAACCAGGTCCGCGAAGAGCTGAAGACGATGCGGAAGAACATCGATCAACAGCAACTCCAAATGAAGAGCAACGAGCAGAAGATCAAAGACCTCGACACCAAGCTCAACACGGCGGCGACCAATCGCGAGTATCAGATTCTCAAGGACCAGATCGCCGCCGATAAAATGGCCAACAGCGTGCTGGAAGACGAGATCATCGAAATGATGGAGCAGATCGACGCCTTCCGGCCCAAGATCGCCGAGGCAGAAAGCGTGGTCAAGACGACGCGGGAGAAGGTCGCCGCCGGCCGGAAGACGGTCGAGTCCCAGGCCGACTCGATCCTGGGCGACATCGCGCGACTGGAGGCCGAGTTAAAGCAGTCTGAGGCGGAACTGCCGGAGAGGATTCGTGAAACGTACCTGCGTTTGGTTGGGAAGAAAGGCGAGGATGCCCTGGCCGCGGTCGTGGACGGTGCCTGTAGCGGTTGCTACCAACAGGTTCCCGTGAACGTCCAGGCGAACATTCGCCTCTTGCAGCCCAGTTTTTGCCGAACCTGCGGGCGGTTGCTGTATATCGCGGAGGAGAAGTAGTTGAACAAGTGTGAGGATACTGCTATCATTCCTTCCTGCGAGGAGAGATCTGACAAAACGTGAGGAATGCTAGCGCATCGCATACCACATCGCGGTGCAAATCGTCAAAAGCAGCCCTAGCCAGAAGAGGTAATTCCGATAGAAGGGCACCCGCTCCGCGGCCAGCAGCGATTTCCAATCCGAGACGGTGGTCGTGGCAAGCTGCGCGGTAGAGGCCGGTCGAGTGATCAGACTCACGGCGACCAGAATCGCGCTACACACCAAAAAATTAAAAAAAGCGGTGTGCAACCACGGTTTCAAGAGCCAGTGATCCATCAGCGGCTTGACCATCTGGAACATTTCGGGGCCTAGCTTCTCATGCAACCCGCTCCAGCCACCCACTTGGCGAAGCCCCAGAGTGGTGAGCACCACTCCCGCCATTCCGGCTCCAGGCAAAGACGGTGTTCTAACCAATGGCTGGAAAACAGCCCGCTATTGAACAGCGGCACGAACTGAAAAGTGTGGCGCGAGCCATATTGCAAACGGCGGCTGCGAGCTGGCACGGTGTTTCCTTGGTTGGTGCAAGAGGCCGTTACCTTACCCGCCTCATTCGTCCCGTTGCCCTTCGACCTGGGCGAACAACCGGGCCAGGGGCAATTCAAAGTCGGGCAATACTTCACCACCTCGGAGTGAGCCGTCCGAGCCGATTTCCGTCCAATCGCCGGCGGCCGTGTAAGCCCGCGCGGTGCGAGTCTTGGATTCGATGGTCCAAACCAACCGTACGCCTGCCTGAAAGTACTCGCGCAACTTTCGTGCCATCTCTTCTGCAGTGTTGCCCTTGGAAAGGATCTCGACGGCCAAATCGGGGACTACGGCGTAAATTGGGGGCTTGGGTGATCCGCGGGCCGGCAACCGTTCCCAGCGGATGAAGGAAACATCGGGTGCACGTATTTGTCCTGGCAAAATCTTGAGAAGCCCGGCCTCGCCGGTTAACACGCCAAGCTTATGCGTCTCAAGGTAACAACGGATAAAATAGATCAATTCCATCGCCAGCATGGATTCGTACGTCGCCATAATTTTCTCCACCAAGGTTCCGTCAATTAATTCGCAGATTCGGCCGCTCTGGGCCTCTGCCTCCAAAATATCCTGTTCGGTCGCCGTGCCTGGGGGTGGGTAAACGCGAATTCGATCGGCCGGAAAACCGGCGAATCGCGAAAGAACATCGGCGATCGTCCAGGCCAGCGGCGCGACATCGGGAGAGACCGTCAATAGTGAATCGCTCGAGTTGGTCAGCGAGGCATCGGACAAGATTGTGCTCATGGCAGACTCCTGCTGGAGGAATACCTTGATTAGAAATCTAGGTAAATTATGACGCCGTGGCCAGAGGGCGTCAAGCGCGGAAGGGTTTCGTGGCCAGTTGGCAGTTTCCTAGAAATTTCGGTCAACCGCGGGTTATCGTGGTTTGGACGTCACGGTGCTTTCTTCGCAGGCTTCGCGACCAACACGACTTCACGGATGCTCTTCACGGTTTTGCCGTTCTCGACATACTGCGCCACAAGCTGGTAATGCCCAGGCATTACCGGAAACTGTAGGACGTAATCCTGCCGAGGAATACTCGTTCAAATTCACGGGGTTTGCCGGCGGCTTGTCCTGATCGGCCAATACCTGCCCATTGAACGCCTCGGTTGTCCAGAGTGGTTTTCCAAGTTGATAGTAGGGATGTTGCTCGAGAGTGTCCGTCGGCGACTGGGGCTTGCCGCTGCCGCCATCCCAGGGCCGGTTTTGCAGATCGAAGTTGCGCATTCGCCGGATCAGCTTCTCCGTCTCGCGGGCCTTGGCCGTTTCGTTCTGAGCGTCCCAGATCCACGAGGCAGGGGTGATTGTTCCACTCCAACATCCAGTCGCCGAATTCGGGCTGGAGAATATCGGCGGTAAGACGCTCCGCCATCCGCCCGCTCAGACCCCAGACCTTCTTGCCATACCAACCTTTATTGATCTTCAGCCGCACGGTTTCAGGTACTTTGCCCCTGAGGATGAATTCCCGTTTCAGGAAAAGGTAATCGTAGCTGCCGTCGTTGCCGTAAAGGACTGGCCTCGCCATTTCGGAAAGTCCTGGAACGGGGATCGAATGTTTCCAAGAGGCGGGAATGGTCT
>JANXQG010000292.1 GCA_025356915.1 Planctomycetota bacterium
TCGACATCGTGCTTGTCGCCACGCCCGACCATTGGCACGCCCTGCCGATGATCGCCGCCGTGGAGGCGGGGGCCGATGTCTACGTGCAGAAACCGATTAGCGTCGACGTGGTGGAGGGGCAGGCGATGCTCGCCTCTGCTCGCAAACATGGCCGGGTCGTCCAAGTCGGCACGCAACGTCGCAGCACGCCGCACCTCATAGATGCCCGCGACCGGATCATTCGTGAAGGCAAGCTCGGCCGCATCGGACTGGTCGAGATTTATTGCTACTATGACATGCGGGCCACCGGCAATCCGCCCGACACCCGTCCGCCCGAATATCTCGACTACGAAATGTGGACCGGTCCCGCGCCGTTGCGGCCCTACAATTCGCTCGTCCACCCGCGGGGTTGGCGGGCCTTCATGGAATTCAGCAATGGCATCGTCGGGGATATGTGCATCCACATGTTCGATACGGTCCGCTGGATGCTCGACCTCGGTTGGCCGAAGCGAATCAGTTCGTCGGGCGGGATACTCGTCTCGAAGGGGAGCAAGGCCAACATTTCCGACACGCAGACGGCCACCTTTGATTACGGCGACTTGGACATTGTCTGGCAGCATCGCACCTGGGGCCAGCCGCCCGACCCCAAGTACCCCTGGGGCATGACTTTTTACGGCGAGAAGGGGACGCTCAAGGCCAGCGTCTGGAGCTACGATTTTACGCCCAGCGGTCCTGGATCGCCGATCCATGGCAACGTGATCTACGAGCGAGAACAATACCCCGAGGACGTGACCGAAAAAGACATTGAACTTCACTCCGCCCCTGCCGTGCGGCGGCACATGGAAGATTTTCTCACGGCGATCGCCTCCCGCGGCCGGCCCGTGGCCGATATCGAGCAGGGCCACATTTCCACCGCGAGTTGCATCCTGGCCAATCTCTCCATGCAGCTTGGCCGCACGCTCGCCTGGGACGCTGAAAAAGGTCGCGTGTTCAACGACGAAGAAGCCAATCGTCTCCTGCGCCGGCCCTACCGCGCGCCATGGGTGCATCCCGAGGTGAGGTGAGGTGTCGCACTCCACAGCAAGTTGCTCAAGCCGTTCAGCGCGGGTAGAATCGGACGCAGCAGACAAGTTGGAAAACTCCTGGAATGACAAAACTCGCTGACATCGAGAGGACGCTAACCGTAATGAACGACAGCGAAACAACCCTGCAAGACGTAAAGAACACGATTGCCCAGTTCACGGCCGAGCGCGACTGGCAGCAGTTTCACAGTGCGAAAAATGTGGCGGTAGCTCTGGTTTCCGAAGCAGCCGAACTGATGGCCCATTTCCGCTGGAGCGAGCAGGACCACGATGCGGAAGTTCTGGGCGACGCGCAATCGCTGCGGGAAATCCGATTCGAGGTGGCCGATGTGCTGCTTTTATTGGCCGAGTTCGCCAATGTCACGGGTATCGACATGGCCCTGGCCGTTCAGGAGAAGATGGCGATCAATGCCGAGCGGTACTCGGTGGAGAAATCTCGCGGGACAGCGCGGAAGTATGACCGGTTGTAACCCCAGTTGAACAGGAATGATTAACCACGAAACAGACGAGTAAGGAATGCCCTTCCATTTTCGTCTGTTTTGTGTATTTCGTGATTGCCCCCGACGGTTGATTCACCGGCCTACCACGCTGCCAACGGACGTACCTTGGGCAGCACTATCTCGTCATGGCCGTCGCGCGGAATAAATACAACCGTCAACCGCAATCCTTGTGCGTCGGGTAGGTGGATCGCCAACTTGCGGACGCCCTCGTTGCTCTTCTGTCCTGCCGGATTCGGTGACGTGGAAAACGGTGTCGCGGTACGAACCTCAAATCGGGCCGAGGCCGGTGCCAGGATGCGGGCTTCCAACTGCTTGCCGTTCAAGGTAAGCGTGGCCTTCCGGCCGTCGCCTTCCAGGAGGACAGCGGCCGGCGTGTGCATGAACCACCAGACATCCGCCTGCGCCGCCTCGATCTCATCCTGCACGATGACATAGCGACGATCGACCAAGGCCAGACCGCGCTGGGCTTTCTTCACCCGCTTGCCGTAGGCACTCGTCAGATCGGCAATGGCGAATGCCTGCTCCGGTTTCGATACGAAACGGCGGATCCCACAAGCCGCCTGCGGCTCCTGATCGGGGCCGGCCGCCGGGTCGATGACCAATGTGTTGTGTCCCTCGGCCCGCAGACGATAATAATCGTAACGCTTGGAACCAAAGTAGCCGGGCAAGTTGTAGTTGTCGCCCCCCAGATCGACCGCCCAACGCTGGCCCAAGGCATCGAGCACGAACGATCCGATATCGAGGTGCTGGTGGTTGAACGTGTGCGAACGGGCCTGAATACCGGCGAATAGGGCTTGCGGATCGTTCCAGCGGCTTCGCAGCGTGGCAACTTCGACGTTCCGCCAGTACTTGTCCAAGGGCATCCCCGCCGCGGCAGGGTCTTTTCCTGGCGATTGATACCAGATCATCGCTGCTGCGGTGGGCCGGTCGCTCGCGGCACCCAACCACGTGGCGGCTGGCAGTTGAAAGCGATGGCCCAGCCATAGCAGACAATCACTGCGGCCTGCGTGCTCCGAGCAATCGGCGAAGTTGAAGCAACGATTGCCATTGCCCATCATGTACAAAGGAAAGAGCGCGGTCTGATCGAAACCGGGGGACTTTGATAGCCCGAAGTCGCTGCCGGTGGCCGATTCCAGACAGGCGAGCATGGTGACATTGTAGCTGGTGGCATAACCCCAGTAGCCAGGCCCTTCGCCCCAGGCACCGTCGGGGGCATAGCTTTGCATGGCTAACGGTATGCTCGTCAGCGCGTGGTGCAGGATCTTGCCGCACAATACCGGCTCCTCGTCGCCGATGGCCAAGGCCCCGATGGTCAGCCCGCCATTGCAGACCTGATTCCAATTGTGAACGGAGCGATGCCAGCCGCTGTGGGATGCGTAGACTCGCAACCCCGGCTTCAGCCCCAGTTTGATGATTGCGGTGCGAATGGTTTCCCGCTGCGACTCACTCCATTGGTCGTAGAGCCAATCGTAGGCAATGGCCAAGGCATGGGTCATTTCAGCCGTATCGAGGAAGTGCGACGGATTAAAATCAGGGAACCCGGCCACGGTTCGCAGCTCCTGCCACAGGTGGTCAACATAACGCCGGTCGCCGTGCAGGCGGTATGCCATGGCGAGAGTGTAGCAGTGCTCGACCATGCGGCGGCTGGTGGCCAACAGCCGTTTGCCGTCCGGAAGGACGTGTTCGGGAAGTTTCGCGGTCAAGAAGCGATTGGCATCTTGTTGCAACTTGATGTCCCATTGTTTGAGCACGGGATCGGTAGCGATCTTTTTCCGCAATGCCTCGAAGCCGGCCGCATCGATCAATAACCGTGGATGCTGCGGCTTGATGCGGCGGGCCAAATCGTCCGCCGATGGCACGATGGCTGCATCCAAGGTTGCACCAACACTTCTCCGTTCGATCGCGTCCATTTCCTGCCGAAGGTGAATTCGCTGGCGGGCGTATGTCATCTCGGCCTCATTCCAGGCGTTGGCCTCGACATAGTCGCCGCAGAAGGGGATGACCAGGTCGATCCATGCGGCCAGCTTGTCCAATTCCTCACGCGAGAGCTTGACCTCTTTGTGGCCGGTCTCGTGCATGGCAATCAGCTTGCTGCGAGTCGAGCCGCCGTACTGGGGCGGAATCATGCAGGGCTCCGAGGAATTGCTGATCCAGTTGACCAGTTCGTTCGCATGGCCGCGGCTGTCGCTCTCGGTGGCCGCAGTCAGCGTCAGGTAGGCGCGCGACCAATATCGTTTTGATTGGGCGTCGAGTACGGGCTCGCCGGTCAGCAACAACTTCTTTGCCTGGCCGTCGGCTGAGTGGCACTTGATGCAGTGCCGGTTGAGAATCGGCTGAATCTCCTTCGCAAAGCTGAAACCGCGCGGGGGGCCGTAGAAAGGAGCGAGGTTTTCCAGCCCCGCCTTCATGGCGAGGCTTATCCCACGGCCGGACAAAGGACCCTGATTCTTGTGCTCGTGGCAGCCGACACACGAGGCCTGCTCGCCGGGCATGAGCGTTGCCCAGGAACGCATCGTCTGGATCGTCCGGTTCTTGTCGTCCAGGGCCTGGAAGTAGACTGGCGTGCGTGCCGGGACACGGAACATGGCCGAGCCGTCTTCGTACACCGTCGCGTCGCCGAGGATCGCCTTCACATCCCACGCGCCGGTGCCCACGGCGATCGGCGTCACCACCCTGCCGCTGCCGCCCTTGCCGCTGCTGCGGTTGTCGCCGATGCTCATCTCGCGATACTTCAGTTCGACCACGCGGAGCTTCTTGATCGTGCCGCGGGGGATGCCATCCAGCCCAGGGCCGTGATAGATGTCCTGCAGATAGAAGATGCCGGTATTCTTCGAGAAATCGACCGTCGAAGGCCGTAGAACCGGCAACGGGCGGGCGCGAACCGGAATCGGCTTAAGGGATGAGATACGCGCATCGGCCGAGAGCACCTCGCGTCGGCCGTCGAAAGTCATGTAATACAGGTGAAACCGCATTTGCTCTACGTTGTCCAACCGTCGGCCAGGGACGCGGAGGTGATAAGCGATCGGGTCGTAACTGACCAGCAACGACTGCCCGTCGAGCGGGAACGGGTGGCAGTATTGATCGCCGGTCTGGGCATAGGCGTCCGCCCTCGGATAGGCGGGCTTCGCGCCGGAGGGCAACTCCGTGATGCCGTCGAGATCCTGCCTACCGCGGGAGGTATCGATAATGCCTAGCTTTCCGCATTGCGGATTATGATGTCCTCCCAGGACCGCCACGACTTTGCTCGTGCCGGGGATGCCGCAGGGGTGAAACAGCGTGGTCGGCTTCCACTTGTTATTGCCGTAGAACTCGGTCTGTCCGGTGCCGTCGGGGTGCATCTGCAGCAGACCCTGCGGGTAGATCTGGGATCGATCATTGTAGTCCCAACGCATGTAAACCACGCGGCCGTCGTCGAGCACCGTCGGCCAGAGAGTATGGACCTGGTCGAAACCGACGCGGCGGACGTGGCCTCCGTCGCGGTTGCAGATGAAGAAGTTGCTCGCGTCCGGCCCAGCGCAGTCAACCGATTGCACAACCCGACTGGAGACGAAGAGGATGTTGCCATCGGGCAAATAGCAGGGGTCGTAGCTGGCTCCATACGTGTCGGCGCCGGTGATCAGCCGGTTTTCGCCCGTGGCCAGATCCCGCTCATAAATCTTGTAGTATTTGTCCTGTGCGTCTTGCCGCCAGGCAAACAGCAGCCGCTTGGCATCGTAGGAGAGTGCCGGATCGCGGATGACGCCGCCCGTGTCTGTGGGGATAAGGGTGGTGACGGTGGCAAACGGGCCAGTGGATGACTGCTCGTTGTCGAGATCGAGCCCACAGAGTCCGCCGTACTTGTTGCCGGGCCAGTCGGTGTATTCCGTGTAGGCGAAAAAAAAGTCGCCCATGTTGTGGTGCTTGGCGAAGATCACTTGCCTGGTCTGCTCCAAAAGCGGCCGCAGCCGAGCTTGTCGGCGTGCCCGGCAAGCCTGGACGTAGAGATCCAGCCAGCGTCGGTCCTCGGGCTTGACCTGGCCGGTGACCAGGGCATCCAGCGCCGCTCGAATTTCGCCGCTTCGCGAACCGCACTCGGGCAAGGCGTGCTCGATCAGGCTGCGTTCCAACGAGGCATCGCGGCCGGTCGTCAGGAAATTCGTCAGGTCGCCCTTGCCATCACGATAGCCGCCCACCCAGTCGCTCATTTTGCCGGGGCTATCCTGCATCAACCAGTCGGTCTGGTGGGGGAAATCTCGCCACAGGTCCATCGCCAGCGATGAGCCCAGTCCCATGTCGACTTTGACGCCGGCAGCCTGGAACGCCCCACGAACGGCCAGCATGGTTTCCTGCCAGGTTTCCTTTTTGACGTACTTGGCGGATGTATCTTCCACGGCCATCGACGGGACGGCCAAGCAAAGGCCAAGCAGAATTCCCAGCAGCGAGGCATTGCGAATTGGTTCTCGCATGAATATAACGTGATACCTTTATGCTATACGCACATTTCCCGCGTTTTTGTTTCCAAATCCTGGATTTCCCATATAGGCTCCGCTCGGATCCGCTCCGCACAGTAACCGCCTCACCCTAGCAACGAAGCGGCTCTTGGCATCGGGCCGACTGACCATCCGATTATACTTGCACCTTCCACCGTGCCACAAGTGGTGTGCCACAAGTGGTTCTGTAATTCAAATGGGCATCCCCCGTACCTTCCCCTGTTCGGCGCGGGTCTCCTGACCCCGCCGAAAAACCCGACCGAAGGTCTCCCGGAGTCCTGCCACTGCTTTTACACTGCTCTTCCGACAAACATCGATTCTTGCTACGATTCGCACTCCCCAAGGAAGACGTGATGAAAGTATTGGCCTTGATCGAAAGCGCGGACCACGTCTGCTACCGGTATAGGTTCAACGCGCTGGCCTGGGATCTAGCCCAGGTGGGTCTGCTGCTCGAGGCCTTGCCTATCGAAAAGGGTTTTGGGCGAATCTCCACCTTATTGGCGGGGAGCCGGGCCGAGATCGTCGTTTTGCAACGTAAACTCTTGCCCGCTTGGCAATTAGCTATCCTGCGGCGGAACGCGAAATGCCTCGTCTACGATATCGACGATGCACTTTTTCGCCACGACGCCTTCACGAAAAAGAAGCAGCAAAGCCCCATCCGCTTGTCCCGCTTCCGCAACATGGTGCGAGCGGCCGATGCCGTGCTGGCAGGAAACGACTATCTGACCCAATTCGCCTCGGCTTACGCGGATCCCAGCCGGATACACTTCGTGCCAACTTGCCTCGAACCCTCCTGGTATCCCCAGGCCAGCCACTGCCGCACCGGTTCCTCTGCTCGCCTCGGTTGGATCGGCCAGCGATGCATGCTTCCGTCGCTAAATGCCATGGAAGAACAGTTGGCTGCTGTTGGCCGGAGGTTGCCGGAGGTTTCGCTCCGCGTGATCAGCGACGCTTTGCCACAAATAGGGGGCCTGCGGAT
>JANXQG010000298.1 GCA_025356915.1 Planctomycetota bacterium
CACCTACTAAAAGAGGGGGTGCCCTAGGAGTCCTCCACAAATTCCCTGGTATTATGGTATCACAGGTTGAATCCGATGTCAACGAATTTGCTTACCGAGTGTGTGGCAAGATTTTCTGGCAAGCGCGTGGCACGGGCTTCCAGCCCGTGGAATTCGACACGGGCAAGATGCCCGTGCCACGGTGGCATCCGTCTGCCACGCACGCTTACCGGGACAGAAGAACTATAAAGTCAGGGTCTGGTCCATTTTTCGGCGAAAACGCATGAATTTCACCCGATATCCTTGCCCGAAAATATCGACCTGACCCCTTCGCGTTGGACTTTGAAGTTCTCCCGGTGGAGACCTTGGAGTCGTGCCTCATCCGGTATAAGATGGACAACCTTCAATCGACAGGAAAGCATGTAATGACATCCCCGTTACCGCCACCCCACCGTACAGGCCCCAATTCACACTGGTCGACCCTGGCCGTCCACGCCGGCGAAGACCAGGAGCCAAAACCCCGCGGGGCGGTGGCTGACCCGATCTTTTGTGCCTCGACCTACGCCTTTTCCGACACCCAGGCCCTGATTGACTTCATCGTCCAAAAACAACCCCGCGAGGAATACGCCCGTTATGGCAACCCGACCGAAAAGACGGTCGAGCGCAAGCTGGCCATTCTCGAAGGGGCCGAGGCGGCCGTTCTCTATGCGACCGGCATGGCGGCCGTGTCGGGTTTGCTGCTAGCAAAGCTGAGTGCCGGCGACGAATTGGTGATGTTTGATGAACTTTACCAGCGAACTCGCGAGTTCTGCGAGAACGAGCTAAGCCGCTTCGGCATTGTCACTCGATTTGTGCCGACCGGCGATTTCGATCAATTAAAAGCCGCCATTTCGCCAGCCACGCGTCTGCTGTTCTGCGAATCGCCCACCAACCCCCATTTGAGCGTTATCGACCTGGAGCGGTTCGCCGCCTTGGGAAGGAATCACGGGATTGAGACCGCCGTCGACGCCACACTGGCGACACCCTACAACGTCCGGCCGATCGAGTATGACATCGACTACGTACTGCACTCCTGTACGAAGTATCTGGCAGGACACAACGACCTGCTGGCTGGCTCCATCGCCGCTTCGCAGGAGAAGATTGAGCCTCTGCGAAAATTCCGTGGCTATGCCGGAATGACCAATGCCCCACATGCTGAATACCTGCTGCTTCGCGGCCTGAAGACATTCGAGCTGCGCATGCAGCGGCATAACGCCAACGGCCAGGCCGTGGCCGAGTTTCTTGCCGCTCACCCGCGGGTTGAGCGGGTCTATTACCCCGGGCTGCCGGGACATCCGAACTACGAAATCGCCCAGCGGACGATGCGCGGCTGCGGCGGCGTGGTTACCTTCACCGTGAAAGGCGCTGATTGGCAGCAGACGGCCCGCGTGGTCGATGCCCTTCGCCTGCCGCAGATTGCCGCGAGCCTCGGCGGTGTCGAGTCGTTGGTTGAACAGCCGTTGGTCCTGAGCTACTACGAGTTCACGCCCGAGCAGCGGCTGGCCTTGGGCATTCCCGACAACATGATCCGGCTCTCGTGTGGCATTGAGAATACAGAAGATTTGATTGCCGATCTGGCGCAGGCACTCGGGAAGTAGGACGATCCGTGCAATCGTGCTCTGCTATCCAGGAAGCCCCATCTACTGGGGGATTGTAGTGACTTGGGTTTCGAGGCATTGATCATAACCTTGCCAACTGCTGTCATCTAACTTCAGCAATCTGGAAACTGCACTAATTTTACTGCAATACTTGACAATATTTCCAGAATACTGTAGAATGAGCATGGACGTAGTGACCATGCTCGCGAATTGGCCAGTTTCTTTTCCGTTCACCTAAAGTGGCCCCTACGTCCCTGTTCGGCGGTCAGTATCAAAAATTTTGTAGGTGTTGCATGAAAACTCAGTTACGAACGGACTGGCCCGGCAAGGCCCCCGCGATGCTTGCCGCTTTGTGGAAAGCCTATGCTTGCGCACGGGATCTGCAAATTGATCCCTGGGAGTTTTCCCTGCCACTGCTACATCTGGTTGATAACAGTGTGGGGAAGAGCGATCTGCGGTGGCTGGTCTTGCACGGGTATGTGACATGCCGCGACCGAGCCCGACGTTTCCAACCCAACGCAAATGTTACCGGCGGCAGCGATCCACGGTTCTTGATCACGGAGGCAGGGGGGGTGGCTGTGGGCCTTGAGGGTGATGGAGCAACTTTTCCACCCAGCACTTGTTTGAAATCTACAGAAATTCGCTCGCCTGGTTCCTGCTTGCCCCACTGGGATCGCAAACTCCGCCAGCTTTCGTTCGACGGGTGCGTGGTTAAGCGGTTCCGGCTTCCGGCCAACAATCAAGCGGCGGTACTTGACGCGTTCGAGCAGGAGGACTGGCCGCCGTCGATCGACGACCCACTGCCATTTTTGTCGAGACAGCAATGCAAGGAGCGTCTGCATGCGACGATCCGCTGCCTGAACACCAACCACGAGAACCGACTCGTTCGTTTTCGCGGGAACGGTACAGGCGAGGCGGTTCTTTGGGAGCCGGTCGCCGCAGTGGCCGTCGATCCTTCAACGGTAACTTTGGGTTTGGTTCGCGCAGCCTGATTGCCGCACAAGTCTATTTTCGGCTCTTCCGGTTTTAGGTGCAGAAGTAGGGTGGGGAGAGTGAAACGAGCCCCATACGAACGAAATTAAGATTTTGGTCTTTCAATAAAAGCGGGAAGTCTTTAAACCAGTGGGTGTTACATCCCAATAAACTGGAAGAAGGAGCTTCCCAATGGCAATCGTATTGCAAGCAGCGGTAGCAATGCAAGCGGTGTTTGGCACAACTCTCGACTATTTGGCACGAAAGACTGGTTGCGTACAGCGACAGCGCAAGTTCTCTGGCATGTCGCTGCTGCGGACGCTGGTGTTGACGGTATTGTATCGTCCGGCGGCCAAAGATCGTGATTATTGTGCCATGGCTGCGAGGCTGGGTGTGTATGTGACCGAGCAAGCCATCGACCCTCGCTTTACGGATGGTTTGGTGCAGTTCTTGTCGGAAGCGTTGAAGCAGGCGGTTTCCCAAACACTGGCAGCAAAGCCTTTGCCTGCGACCTTGTTGCAGAAGTTCACCGACCTGCGAATTGGCGACAGTTCGACGATCGGCTTGCCGGATGAGGTGGCGGAACAGTTTCCTGGTTGCGGTGGCTCGGAGAAGGCGGGGAAGGCGGCGATGAAGATTCAAGTCCTCTGGAGCTTGAAGACGGGGCAAATGTTGCAATGGCAGATCGAACCTGGCCGTGCCAGCGACGCAATGAGCGAAATTATGGCCACCGTGCCCCCAGCCGGATCGCTGTTGATTCTTGACCTGGGTTACTTTTCCCTGGAGCGATTTCGGCGGGTCGAGGAAGCCGACGCCTATTGGATTTCGCGTCTTCAGCACAACACCAAAGTCTTCGATCGCGCGGGACAACAACTTTCCTTGCTGAGTTTCTTGCAAGAAAACGGCGAGAATGGCCTGGTAGACGTACCTGTCGTGCTGGGTGAGAAAGATCGCTTGCCGTGCCGCCTGATCGCCGTACGCGTGCCGACGGAAGTCGCGGCGCGGCGGCGGCAGCAGGTCCGAGAAAGGGCTCGCGACCGTGGCCGTGAGCCATCGCAAGAATACCTTGCTCTTCAGGAATGGACGATTTTCGTAACCAACTGCCTGCCGGAATTGCTGAACTGGAAGGAAGTCGTGGTATTGTATCGATCCCGCTGGCAAATCGAACTGCTGTTCAAACTGTGGAAGTCGCACAACCACGTGGCTCAGCGCGAACTGGAAGTCTCGCCGCAGCGGCAAATGGCGGTTCTTTACGCCAAGTTGGTTGGTGTGATTGTGCAACATTGGATCCTGTTAACCACTACCTGGGGCGACGCTCAACGCAGCCTACGAAAGGCGGCCGCCATCGTGCGGGACTGGATCGTTCAGTTTAGTGACGCCCTCGATGACCTTGACCGGCTCTGTGATCTGCTCCGCCGATTAGGAGCAGCTATCGCGAACAAGGCTCGCGTAAACCGTCGCAATAAACACCCAAGTTTGTTCCAACTCCTTGAAAATCCTGAACTTCTGGATTATACACTTAGTTAATTTCGTTCGTATGGGGACTCGCTGCGCTCTCCTCCCCACCCTACTCCAGTCGCCTCCGGGAATCGCGCAAGGCCCTTTAGCCGCACTTTCCTAAAAATCTTGCGAAGCGTTACCAGAGCGTTACCAGCAAAATCGTTGCCAAGATCGGCAAGAAGCCATAAATTGAAACTAGCTTGGTAAAGAAACTTATCAATCTGCAATGGGCCGCAATCGTTTTGCAGCCCTTACCGCAAAAACAACGTATTTCGCGCCCCTAGACTTTTGTCGTCAAACGACAACCATGAGGAGATAACGAACGTGAAGTGCAACAAACGAATCGCAGGGCGACGAATCGTCCGCAAATTCCACGAAAGATGTGAAATGAAATTCGTGTACAGAAGTTCGATGATCGTGTTGGTGCTTGGGCTGGCACTGGTGGCCAGCACCGGTTGGTCAGACACTCTTTATGTGTCCAACTATTCCAACAACACCATACGAAAGTTTGACTCATCCGGCACGGATCTGGGCATCTTTGCTTCATCGGGCCTCAGTAACCCCACCGGTTTGGCGTTCGACACTGCGGGTAATCTCTACGTGGCCAACGAAGGCAATAACACCATCCTGAAGTTCAACTCATCGGGCACGGTCTCAGTCGTCTTTGCCTCGGGCCTCAGCCTGCCGGGTGCCCTGGCATTTGACAGCTCGGGCAACCTCTACGTGGCAAACAGAAGCATTGGTAGTAATAATACCGTCCTGAAGTTCAACCCATCGGGCACGGCCTCAGAAGTTTTTGCCGATAGCAGCGACGGACTGAGCATACCCTATGGCTTGGCGTTTGACAGCTCGGACAACCTTTACGTATCAACAACGGGTTCCGGTCCATCCGTCCATAAGTTTACTGGTTCACACACGGGTGTTCTCTTTGCCGATACCGGCAATGGACTGAGCCAG
>JANXQG010000311.1 GCA_025356915.1 Planctomycetota bacterium
CACCAGCAACAGCCGGCGATTGTAAGAACTGTCCACGACAACTTGGGTTTGAGCAAGCTGAATTCCACCCGTGCCGGCATCCGCCCGGACCAACACATCGATCTGTTGAAGATCGAGCTTGTTCAGCGCTGCGGTGGTCACGACCTGCACGCTGGACGAATCAGCTTGCGGCCGTGCAGCGTAGGTCAGCGCTCGGCAATCCGAATACGACAGCCCCTTCATGTTAATGCCGTCAATGGATGTCAAATGCCAGTCTGGCGACAGCCATAGCAGCGGCAGCGCCTGTAGCGGGCCATCGACCAGCACGGCCACGCGACAGGAAGTCCGTGGCCAAGCGATCCCTGCCATGGCCGGAAAGTCCCGTGCAAGCGATTCATAATCTCCTGCCGCCAGCCGAGTCGCCAGCTTGGCGATCCGGCGATTGCGCAGCGGGTTATTCCATACTGCCATCTTCCGCAACTCGAACCAATTGCCGTTGAACGCACACTTTGGGCCACCGCCCATGCGAAGGAACACCAAGTCCACAGGCAAAAGCTGCTTACCGTGGGCCGGAATGCCAACCTCCTGGAAGCCGAAATATCCGTGCAATTCGTCGGAGTCGCGCGGTGCCAGTCTTGCCGAATCCGACAGCAGGCCCACGTACCTGGCCCGCATGGCCTCGTCCAGCCCTAGCTTGCCATCCGCGCCCAACGACTCGATGGCGTGGGCAGCGATGTAGATATCGCGATGGGCAGTCCGTAGGGCCGGCAAACCCAGTGTACGGTACATCGCCACCACGACACGGCCAGTTGTCTTCGGCTCACGCCGGTCGCCGGTGAGGACCGTCACGTCGCGCACCCAGCGGCGAAGCTGCTCGCCCAGCCGGTTGGCTTCGGCCCGCCGCGCTACGGAGACCACGATCGACGCCTGGGGATAAGCCAGCGCAGTCTGGGCTATGAGCCACGCCTTGTCAACCTGGTGACCGTAGCGAACGATAAGGCGGCCGTGGAGCCGTATGGCATCCAGCATCGGGCGATCGACGATACCGTGAGCCCGTACAGCTTCCAGGTCTGGCACAGGCAGCCTTGGCACCGGGGCGCTTGGAATCACGTTGTAGCCGCGCTCGGACAGCAGCCGGCGCACGACCGGCTCCAGGCCCGCCATTACGGTGTTCGTACGCGACGGCACGTCCACAAGTCCGATCTTCTTCAAGCCTTCCACCTGTTCGATACATGGGTCCAGCGTTTGCACTGCCGGAACGATGCGGCAGCCACGATCGCCGTTGACCAGGACGTGCTTGGCCGTCGTGAGCCGATTCAGCACGTCGGGGACCACGGGATTCATAAACAGCCGCTGCCGTTCCCGGCGGAGTTGCACAATGGGCTTCACAGATGTTTTCGTTGGCGATCTCATGCCCCTTGCCCTCCATGGACTGTTTCCATTATCGACAGCGGTGAACCACGGAGCCGAAGCCGTGCTGATGATTCAGCACGACAATATCGTAGTGGCCAAGCAATGCCAGAGTACGCCATGTATGTCATTTCAATTCCAAGAATAGTCTGACGGCTCTGGCAGCCGGACATTTCGTCCGGACATTTTGTCCGGCTTCTCAGGTGGCAATGCCTTCCAGGATCTGATCGATCAAACCCCTACCGCCTTGGAGCACGGCCAGGTGGTCACTCACGCCTTGGCATCTCTTCAGTTGGCCGATCCGCTGCCCCAAGTCATGCTGCGCACGCTGAAGGCTGTTTGCGAAGCTGCTCAGCGCGTCTTCCACACGCAGGTGGCGACCATCGCCTTTGTGCAGATACTCGCGGACCACGGTTTTGGGCGGCTCTCCGTTCTGGATGCGCATTGCGATTGCTTCCCGGTCAGCACGGTCCAGCCCGGCAACCTGCTCGGCCATGATCATCGGCAGCTCATTCCGGGCCGCAGCGTCCTGCACGGCCTGCGGGGTGTCCAGCACGCGGACGTATCGATCGAGTGTCCGTCCGGAGACGCCAAACCGCTTGGCAAGCTGATCTCGCAGGTCACCTTTCTCTTTTTGACTCAGACCCCAGACAGACTTCCGTTCGAGCACTTTCAATCTGCGGTAGCAGCGGGCGATCTCGATGGGTTGCAACTGCCGGCGATCAAGGTTATCGCAGATGAACGCCTCTTCCACGGCCGCTTCGCCCTGCTCAGCTAGGTCGTGTCGGACGATGACCTCGATCTCAGTCCAGCCAAGGCTCTGTGCGGCCCGGACTCGCTGGTGGCCTTTGATCAGCGTGCCGTCGGGCAGGATCTCAGGCGGGTTCTCCAGGCCGTTCTTGTCGATGTTCTCGGCAAGGCGCTGAAGTTCGTGTTCAGGCAGATCCAAAAACATCTCAGCTTGCTTGGGGTGTGGCTTGAGTTCTGCGATCGGCCAAGGCTCGGTCGTCCGGCTCGGCTGGTCGGCAAGAGCGTAGCTTGCCGGCGCCGCGATCTTGCTCTCGGCGCTGCGGCGTGGTAGTTTACTATTATTGTTCGACATGGTAACTCCTCGATATGGTTGGCCTGTGCTTTTCCAGGGCGGGCCGGCCAAAACAAAAACATGTTGACGTGAACGGCTGCCGGGAACGGGCAGCCGTTTGCATTTAATGGCATCGTCGGGTCAGTCGTGTACCGCGGCCTGCTCGGAGCTGTGGTGGGCCGACATCGGCATACAGTTCATCGTCACGGCGTTCTGGCAGGCCGGCTGTAGTTGCCGGACATAGTCGGCTACGTCGGAAAGGCGCCACCGAATGGCGCGCGGGCCAACACGGATCGGCTGTGGAAACCCGCGTAGTTTTATCAGTCGCCACAAGGTCCGGACGGACAGGTTCAGCATGGCTGCGACATGCCGGGCATCGACAAGCTGCGGGCACTGCGCTGGTAGACTCGACATTTGGGTTGTCCTTTCAGTTGAAGGTAGTGCCGGAGTGTTCGCCCTGCGCGCGGCATCGGCGCGAACGACGCCGTGATGCGGCAGCAGGGATGCGGCGAGCTACAACAGCTCGGCGCGCAACAAACCCCAGCGTGTTCAGCACACAAGTGCAGTCGCTGGGGTTCGATACGAATCGCAGGCAAGGGCCTGGGCGGGTCGTAGTGTGCCAACTGGCGACTCGACACCGCTACTCTATTCTTCTTGATGACGTTCTTGGAGTCAAGCTGCGATTCCAGTGCCAGCATAATCAGCGTTGCCGCGCCATCGTGCAGGCCGTCCATGACGTGCCGCGCACTTGTTGGCTGCACGCCGGTTGAATCGCACAGCCGGCTGCCATAGCCGGTCGAAGGATCATGCTGGCTTGGTAGTCGGGCATGTCATGCTGGCCCGGCACCTTGGCGAACGATGCTGCCAGGCGTGACCGTTCCAGGCGTTCCACGCCAGCAACCGCGACCGAATGGAGGTCTGGACGTGGCGGCCATCCGTGGGCTGTGAGCCGGATTCTCTGCATGCGCAGATGGGACAAGGCGACCAGCACGCTAAAACAATGTTTCCGCCATCGGTGCAAGGTTGCGATCGAAACTTTTCCTGGCAAGGCCTGGCCGGCCGCGCGCAGCGGGACATAGTCATTTGGGTTCATGGGAACCTCCTCGGGTACACGGGCTGCCGACCTACCGGTCGCGCAGCGCGCAAAAAGAGAATCGAGCACAAAACGTGTGAGGAACGCAGCAGCCCGATTCGGGCAAGGTCCCAGCGCACTCTTGTATCATAGCGCCGGTGATTAGCAAGAACAAGCCCAAGGCAGGAAATTTTGTGGCGGAGCAGCGGTAGTCATTGAATTACAAGGGGTTTCGGCCGTGGCGACGGAGACACGACGGCCGCGCTGCGTGATCGTGAGCATCGCGCCCACGCCGCTGGAACTCCTCCAACGGGTGGCGCGATGGGGACTTGCCGCGGCCGAGTAACGTCGCATGGGCCGATTCCAAAGGGCGCTAGCCCGCGCAACCGTTGCGCAGTGAAGGTCATACACGACGACGACCGGCAATAGGCTGTCGGCCAGTCCCTGGCGCGGTGCCATCGTGCTGGCAAATTGCAGGACGGATCAGAAGTACTCAATGACCCCGGGGTCTTGCCGGCGTCGCCGGCGCTTGATGGGCGGATCGCCTGCCGCCCGTCGCTTGGCCTCAAAGATGGTCAGACCCTCGCGATTGATTAGATATCGAGGGCGTCCACCGCGACGCGTGCTTACATTGACCGCAGGCAGTTCGCCGGAACGGATCCAAGCAAGAATCTTATCCGGCGATACACCCAATCGTTCAGCAAGCTCCGGCGGTGTCCAGCCTTGTTTGCGTGCAGCTTGCTTAGCCGCGCGGGCTGGCGGTGCTTTGTTCGTGGTTGCCACCTTCGCCAGCCGCGTCAAAATCCGTTGCCGGAGAGCATGCAGAGGTGCGACTAAGTCGTCCATCGCCTTCTTGACATTGCGCATGAGGGCCTGCTTCGACTTGGCCTTGGCCGCAGTACGCTCGTAATGGGTTCGCCGTGCGGATGCGTTGACGAGGACCGGGTGCCGCCCCAGCGGCTTGCTGGTTTCGGCCTGCCACGCATCGAGGAGCGGCTTCACTGACACCCGTGCGGCGAAGTCCTGCGGGTCCAAGTGCTGCAAGGCGATCAAGAGCCCCGACGTGACCTTCAGCCCGTGGGGCTTTCTTCGAACTCTCAGGTTGTCGCCAGGGGTAGGATATTGATCATGCAGGTACTCAAAGACCTGGGCGACCCATACGAATTCACCATGCTCACACGCACGTTCGACCTGCTCAATGAAGGCATGCAGGTTGGCGAGCGTTCTCCGCAGGGTTCTCGGTTCACTCGGCAACGATTGGAACCGACGCTGTTCATTGGTCGGCTCTTGGGTATCGCTCTTCGACTTGTTTGCCATCGCCATAGCCTTCGTCAAACGCCACGCGTAAAAAGATGGGCAACCGGCCGCGACGTTGCCCGGTTTTGGTGGACCGTCCCGGGTCCCAGCTCGCCTGATTTTACTGGGGGCCGGGCGTAACCTCAACCACCGGCTTGGGACGGTTTCTGCTTGTCGTCATCCTTCGGCTCTTCCGTGAACAACCACTTGTGGACGTGATCGGTGACCGCTTTTAGCCGTTCGTCGCTGATGCGCTCGCGGTAGACGCTCGCCATGTCGTTTGCGGTTGGAGCATGGCCCATGATGTAGTTTACGGCAACTTGGTCTCGGCTTTCGCCGCCAATCGTTTCAAAGGTGTGTCTGATCGCATAAAATCCAAGACCAGGGCGATGAAGCTTCCGAACTTTGAGTAACTTTCGAAATTCGGCCGAGATTGGATTTGTCGAGGTGATCTTAGCCCACCGCTGGCCATATTTCGTAATGAAGACCAACTCGGCATCCGCGGCATCCTTGGGCGTGGGACGATCGGCTATCGCGGCTTTCACGGCAGCCAGCGTTTCGTGCCATAATGGACAGCGGCGTTCCACTCCTGTCTTCGGACGCGGGAATTTCACGTACCCGGCCTTGAGGTCCACGGCCCTGATCGGGAGTATCGCGCAGTCGTTGTTACCGAAGCCCGCGTTGACTGCCAGTAGGATCATCGCCTTCAGCTGAGTACCGGCGATCTCGATCAGGCTGAGTATTTCCTTTGCTTCCAGCATCTTCAGGCCCTTCTCAGCGCGGGCCTTGCGCAAGACCCTCTTGCTCGGCCGTTTGAACGTCGG
>JANXQG010000327.1 GCA_025356915.1 Planctomycetota bacterium
CGCGGTGCTGCCGGATTTCCATGCAAAGGCTTGAGGCGACCAACGGGCTGGCCGTTGGGTGCTGGAACCACTTCCGACCCCGTCGGCGGGCTGCCTGCGGGCTGTGGGCCGGCGTCTGGATAGATCACCGGAACCTCGCCGTCGGTCCACTCATCGGTGCGCCGCCGCAAGCCGGCTTCGCCGTATAGGCAGGTCACGTCGCAGAGGCACCAGCTCATCTTGGCGGCCTCAACCCGCTTAATCGCCTCGGCGTCTGCTTGGCTCTTGACGATATGCGGCGTCATAATGATCAGCAGTTCGGTCCTCTCCTCGTTCGTTCCATCGTAGCGGAACAAATTGCCTAGCAGAGGAATATCACCAAGTACGGGCACGCTGCGGTGGGTCTTGGTCTGGCTCTTTGTGATCAGGCCGCCGATCACGATGGTCTGCTCGCTCATCGCCGCGACTGTCGTTTGGGCCGTCGTGGCATTGATGATCGGCGAGCGGATCACTTGGCCCGTGGGCGAGGTGAAGATCGGAATACCGGTCGCATCCGATTGCAGGTCTGACTTCTCCGAGTCGATCTGCATCACCACGAGGCCATCGGGGCTGATGCGGGGAGTCACGCCCAGGATCAGTCCCACATTGTCCAACGTGATGGAATTTGTATTGCCCGTTAGAGCATTGTTCGAGACGGCCGTGATTCGCGGCACTCGCTGTCCGACCTGGATGAAGGCAGGCTGGTTGTCGAGGGTCATAATCTGCGGCCGCTGGAGGATCTCCACACGATGGTTTTCCGCCAGGGCGCGAAGCATGGCACTTACGTTCTCGCTGGCGGCGGAAAGCACGAGACCGCCGTAGCCCAACCGACTGTTCGTGCGGCCAACGGCAAAGTTTGATATCCCCTGGCCTCCGACACTATTAGAACTAATCTTGGATCCACTGGCGCTGTTACCCAGGGGATCGCCGCTGTTGAAGTTGAAGCCCGGCGTACCATTTGCGGAGATCACGGTCTGGGTCGTCGTACCATTGGGCAACGTGGTCGAGGTCGTCTGTAGGTTGCTGAGGATGCTGCGATCGAAGAGCACCGAATCCTGCAACCCGATTTCAATCCCGAACTCATTGGTTTTCCCCAGTTCGATCGATGCGATCAGCACCTGGATCATAACCATGGGTGGGCGGGCATCGAGTTGGTCGATGATTCCCCGCACCTCTTCAAAGAATCGCGGCGTGGCACTTAAAACCAAGCTATTCGTGACCGGTTCCGCGACAACGACCACTTCGCGTTCGATCTGCTCGAACGCGCTGGTCAGCCCCGGCCCAGCCTGCTGAAGTATTTGCCGCTCCGTGGTGAGGAACTGGTTGATCGTCGTGGCCACGTCGGTGGCGGGCGAGTTCTTCAGCCGGATCACCACGCTCTTGCGGTGCCGCACTTCGCCGTCGTCCAGCTTCGTGAGGATCGCCTCCACGATGTGCAGATCGGCCATCGTACCCGAGGCGATTACGCTGTTAGTCCGCGTGTCGACGCCAAATCGCAACGGCACCAACGAATTTTCGCTGCCGCCGGCGGTGGTCTGAAGCATCGGGAATATGCCTTGCTGGCCGCTCGTGCTGGACTGCCCCGTAAAGAGCGTCTTGAGCATGTCCGAAAGGTTCGTCGCATCGCCGTTGACGACGGTAAAAACCTTGATCTGGGCCTCAGCCGCAGGCAGATTGTCCAATTGCCGCACGAGACCTTCCAGCAAATCGAGGTTTTCCGGTGGCGAGGAGATCACCAGGGCATTGGCGCGAACGTCGGCCGTGATACGGACGTCGGTGAGGATTCCCGAATTCAGCAGCTTGCGGCCTTTGACATCGACCGTGAGGAATCGGAGCATGGCAGCCCGCTGCTCGTTTTGCCCGCGGTTGCCGCCTGCCGAACCGGGGGCATTTTGCCCCTGACCGAACTGCTGGCCGCCTTGCCCGAACTGCTGGCCGCCTTGCCCGAATTGCTGTCCACCTTGCTGTCCACCTTGTCCGCCCTGTTGAGAGCCTTGATTGCCGCCGGGCGAGTTCCCGATCGCCGTCTGCATGATCGTGGCAATGTCTTGGGCAAGCGAGTGTTCCAGCCGAATGATTCGGACCTCGTTGACCGCCGCACTGTCGGAAACATCAATCCGCCGAATCAGTTCGGCAGCCTCGGCCATGTCGCGGGGGCCAGCCTGGACGATCAGGGCGTTGGACCGCAGATCCGCCGTGACGCGAATCGCCGGGCTTAATCCACCGCGCTCGACAAAGAAGTTCTGGATCGTTATTTGCGCCGTGGCTGCGGCCGCATAGCGGAGATGGAAGAGCTGGAACTGGGCACCGGGAACCGTCGGCTGGTCGAGACGGGCGGCAAGTTCCTTCACCGTTTTCACGTTTTCCGGACGGCCGACAATCAGAATCGCGTTGGGAACCACTAAAGGCGTGATACTCACAGCGCCCTGCCGCGCCATGTAAACTTCGTCATACAACGCCTTGACCAGTGCGGCTAGAACGTAACATTCGATATGCTTCATCGACGTGATTTCGATCGCCGGTTCGGTTTCCTCGCTGAGACGTTCAATCTGCCGTACGACTTCCATCATCTGCTCCACGTCCTGTGCGTTACCGCGCAGGACCAGCACGTCAAGCCCGTTGATGACTTCCATCTGCACCGGGTTCACGATCCGAGAAAGTCCGCCAAACTCGGCAGGCTTTTCGCCGGGCCGGGCACTAGGCACCGCGGAAACTTCAGGATTCGCGGCCGGAACCGGTGGGAGCCTAATCGCAGCATTACCGTCTGCCGCTGGGGTGTCGGGCCGCGGTTGCATGAGCAGGGCGGCCAGAGGCAAGGCCGCCGCCGGCACTCCGCTCGCCGTTCGAATCAGCGAAGCGGCCCGCTGGACACTGGCCAACTGGGCCGAATTCAAGGGCATCAGCCGCACATTTCGGCCCGCCGCATCTTGCGGCGAATCGAGAACAGAGATCAGCCGGGCAGCCGCATCGATCGCCGCAGCGGAACCTTCAATCTTGACCTGTCTGGTGTTCAGATCAATCCAAATCGTGACCACTCCAGGACCTGACAATGCCAGGCGATAGCCGCGCAGCGCCGTCTGTAGCGTTGGCATCTTGCCTGAGAAACGCTGTTCCGGCGTGTTCTTAGGCAAGATTCCTGCGCTACAGGCGGTCAACCGATTCCCCAGAGTACTCCATAATGCCGCTTCGAGCTGGTCGGCCTGAATCCGCTTCAGAGAAATTTGGCGAACTTCGACCGGATCCGCCGTGGCCTTCTCGGATGCTGGCTGCAAGTCGGGAAACGCCGCAGCCAATCG
>JANXQG010000346.1 GCA_025356915.1 Planctomycetota bacterium
TACCAGATGGCACATCTGTCGACGGGCGAAATGCTCCGCCAGGCTTGCGACGCCAAGACTCCCGTGGGGCTGCAAGCAGAGAAATATATGTCGTCGGGCGGGCTGGTCCAATCGCGCGCGGATCACATCGATGACCGTGGCATCGGGAACCAGCCCGCCCGACGACATATATTTCTCTGCTTGCAGCCCCACGGGAGTCTTGGCGTCGCAAGCCTGGCGGAGCATTTCGCCCGTCGACAGATGTGCCATCTGGTACTTGCCGACCATGAGATCGGCTTGCGTGCCTTTGCCGGCACCGGGAGGCCCGATGAATACGATTCTCATAAGATCACCCTTTTTCCAGCAATCCCTTGTAGTTCCGCATCACGAGATGGCTGTCGATCTTCTGGACCAAGTCGAAGGCTACGCTTACGGCAATCAACAGGCTTGTGCCACCATAGAAGGCGGCAATCGAACCTGGAACGCCCATCGATCCCGAAACAATGGTGGGAATGATGGCCACGAGAGAAAGAAAGCCCGCCCCAACGTAGGTGATGCGGACCATGACCTTCTCCAAGTAATCAGCCGTGCGGCGGCCAGGTCGGTAGCCAGGAATAAAGCTTCCGTAGTTTTTCAGGTTGTCAGCCATATCCTTGGGATTGAAGGTGATGGCGGTCCAGAAATAGCAGAAAAAGTAGATCAGCACAACGTAGAAAATGTTATAAAGGAACGACTCGCCACGATGGAACGAACTCTCCAGATTTCGCAGCAGTTGGCTATCCCGGAAAAAGTTGGTCAGCCAGCTAAAAATCATCAGCGGGAACAGCAGCAAGCTGCTAGCGAAGATGATGGGCATGACACCGGCCTGATTGACCCGCAGGGGCAAGTATTGACGGGTACCCCCGTAGACCCTGCGGCCACGGACGTGCTTTGCGCTTTGCGTGGGAATTCGACGCTGTCCCTGGCTGATGAGCACCACGCCAGCAATCACGCCAACAAAGAGGATAATCAACACCAAGAGTGTTTCTACTCCCATTTGACCTCGCCCGCTACCCAACTCCAATCCACCACCCGCCATGATCGGCTGAGCGACTTCGTAGATTGCACTAGGCAGTCGAGCCAGAATATTGCCCATGATTAAAAGGCTGATGCCGTTCCCTATACCGTACTCGTCGATCTGCTCGCCGAGCCACATGAGAAACACCGTGCCGGCGGTCATGGTCAAAACGGAAACAAGCATCCAGGACAACTGCATGCCGCTCCCCAAATTACCAGGATCGCGCAAGAACTGGGAATTGACCGATAATGTTTGCGCGTTGTTCGCCGAGAGATAGACGACGTACATCCAACTCTGCCCGAGACAAAGAAAAACCGTAGCGTAGCGCGTATATTCGTTGATTTTTTTCCGCCCAGATTCCCCCTCCTTTTGCAACTTTTCCAGTGGCGGATAAACGCTTGCCAGGAGTTGGAAGATAATCGAGGCGGAGATGTAAGGCATGATGCCTAAACCGAAGATGGTCGCCTGCCCCAAGTTGCTGGCACTGAAGGCCGACATGTACTGGAGCACGTCATTCACGCCTCCACCGCCTCCACCACCTTCGGTGTTGAAGAGCTTCGCTAACTTCTCGTGGTTGAAGACAGGCAGCGGAATATGCGATCCCACACGGTAAACCGCCAGGAGGAGCAGCGTGAAGAATATCTTCTTCCGCAGCTCCGGAATGGTGAAAATAACGCGAATCTTTTCCCACATAAGGTTGTGCCTTTTTGGCTAAAGGGCGGGCGCGAAACCGGGAAAATCCGAAATCCGAAATCCGAAATCCGAAACAAACGCAGCCAAGGAATGGAAAT
>JANXQG010000331.1 GCA_025356915.1 Planctomycetota bacterium
CTGCCGGAACAGGCGAAGGATCGACCGCAGCCTCCTTGGCTACACTCACCCTGCCGGTTACAGAAACCGCGGCTGCTGACCGTCGCGGTAACATAGCCAACGGCGGATCGACCTCATTCAGAGGTTCATCGCTGCTGATCATTTCGCGAGCCGGCATGTGGGGCGCGACGACTGAAGGGTTGAATTTCCAGTCGTTTTCGGTACTTTTTGCCGTTCGCGTCGGCAACGACGTCTCTTGCCGTTTGACAATGGCTGCGTCGGGGGATGCCTCAATATTGAGTTTTCGGTCGCAATATCGAGCGACGTTCCCCGGCTTCTTCTCGGGCGGCAATGCGACGGCTTTTGGCGGCTCGGATTGCAGCGGCTCGGCTTTCGGCGGTTTGGCATCCACTACGTCGCGCGGAAAATAATATTCAGGAATCGTCCTTCCTATGCGTTGGTCTTGGCAATGAGGCGGAACAACTCCTTGGCAACTTCCTCGGGCCCCTTGGCTTCGTAGCCGGGGATGCCCAGTCTTGTGCGGATCTGCCCCACGAAGACGCCGGCTCGGAACGCGGCCTCGAAGGTCTTTTGGGCCAGTTCGTCGTGAATAGCCTGATACTGGGGCGGGCCGAAAATATTGGCAAAATAGCTGTGGACCAGCCCTTTAGCTGTTGTCGTGCCTTTGGCCATCGCCGCACCCTCACGAAACACACGCAACGCTTGCTCGGGGCTGGCAAAGTGTTCCACAAGGGGATGCGTCTCATCGACCTCTTCGTAGTTGTTCGCATAGAGAAGAATGTCGACCGGATAGCCGTGCAGGACTTCCTCCATCGTCGTGACAGGGAGGACGGCCCGGGCATTGACTTTCTGTGGACTCATGATGATGGCCCGGTCGATTTGTCCAAAGGCATAGCCTTGTTGGAGATCATCGAGGCGGATGAATGCGCCGATTTCGGTGCCGTAGCCTAGCACTTGCCCCTGGGAATCGACTTCGAGCGAGCCCATATCGTCGGCGATAATCCGCAGTTCGCGGATCTGGTCTTGGCCAAGAACTCGGAACGCTTCCAGCGACTCGGATTTCCCGGTTGCCGTATCGCCGATGAGCAGGACATTGGCCGCCTCGCCATCCTTCAGGACGATGCGGACCATCGCGCCGTGATAAGGCATCCGGCCCCGCTTCATCATCACGATGTTGTGAAGCGTCAGGACCATTTTCTTCAGATAGCCGAAATAACCGAAACGGTTCTCTAACGGGACGGCCGCCACCAGCAGACCTTCGCTCTCGTTATCGTAAAACACGGTGGGGAGATCGCCATACGGGGCCAGCGATTCCGGCGGGGCGCCATAGACGTAGACGGCATCTGGACCGGCAGTGATTTGCTCGTCGGTTGCCAAATCGAACAGATTGGCCAATGAGCAGCCCAACTCCAGAAACTGCTGGTGGAAGTAGATGTAGATCACCAGCGGTCCCACGCGCGCCGGATAGCAGAGAAATTGCGAGGCGTTGAGATGCATCGTGGAGAGCGGGTTTTCGGCGACCCGCTGAAACTGCCCAGTCCGGGTGTTCATCGGTGGATCGATGATCAACGGCGGCGAAATGAGGACTTGCCGGATCAAGGAAATGTCCCCCAAGGTCGACTGGTAGGGTTTGGGTAGGTTGCTGCTTTTCGGCACGGCGATGATGCCCACCGTGCAGCCGGCGGCGACCTGCCGGTAGACCCGAGGATGGTCCCCGGTGATATTCTCGCAGACGTCGCGGTACAGGCCGAGTACAAGGTGGGTCAAGCGTTCAATCGTCACATTGAACGCGCGGTAGGGTCGATGTTCGTGACTGTTGGCTCCCGGCTCCGAGTGCAGAATCATGAATCGCGAATAGTGTCGCCAGAAATCGTAGAGTCCTTCGACGAATTCATGGAGCCCCTGACGTTGTTGCAGGCAGGTGCTTAGGGCGGGCACGATGCTGGCCGCCTTTTCCAGCGGCGTCACCGCGAGTGCTCGCAGCCAAGTGACCAATTGGGCTAGGCCCTCCGGCTGCCCAAAGTCCAACGGCAAGGCGTCCAGAATGGGTGAACGCCTGGCAAGGAGAGTCTTCACATAGAGCGTAACAACCTCGGTAAACGCCGTACTAGCGGCTAAATCCTCGGGCGTGGCGCAACCGATGCCACCCAACTGATGGAGAACTATTTGACGTCCTTCTACTTCAACTCGCACGACCGGCATGATCTTATCTCCCTGTTTGTTTTCGACGTGGGCATTCCCCACGGGGCAAAAAAAAACCGGGCACCGCTCCAAGGAGCGATGCTCGGCTTTCCCTTTCAAGACCGCACCCTTAATGGGGCTGGTCGAACCTGAAACACCCTGTTTGAGTGCCTTAGCCGGCCCAGGGCAATGCTGCCCGTGGCCAAGACTCTGACATCTCACACCCACCTATTCTACCCTGTGATAGTTCTTACGGCAATCCGGATACCAAAAAAATTATTTCTCCGGATTATTTTTCCCGATTATGGGCTGCCGGTGTATCCAGGGTGAATACAATCACCCGCTCGCCAGTAATCGTGCTGATGTCCGTATGCAGACTCAGCACCTTTCGCGAGGTCACGTCCTGGACCACAGCCTCCAAAAGCGGGCGGCCCTTCTCCAGAAGCTCTCGCCGCACCTGTTTGATCAACTCGCGTCCCCCGCGGCTGTCCTCGCTCGTGGCCAACTGGTGCTCAGCCGGCGTCATCACCCCCTTGAGACGAACGAAGACCATATCGTCAACCAAGTACGTTTTCGTTTCGACGGGGCCGCGGCCCATGTACTCCTTTTCAAAGCGAATCACGGCCTCGCTGATTTCCCCCTCCATCTGACCCTGCGTTTTGCTCATGACGATTATCGCGGCGTTCAATTTGTTTCCGTTGCGGCCATTCGACCCGCATCACGTCCGGTGAAATGTCGCGGGATGCCCTCGGCAGATGAACTGCAAGAGGGAATGCCCACAACCGCTATGTTAGCCTGATCGACAGCACAGTTCAAGCTCCCATGTTTTCATGCTAGAATAAACAAATTGGTCGTGATGAATAACCATTGGTAAAATGGGGAGGATGAGTTGTTTTATTCCCCTCCAGTGGCCGGAAGCCGAACATGGAACTAATCCGAATTGACGACATCTATAAGACCTATCATTTGGGCGAAGTCGTTCTGCCCGTACTCCGCGGGGTGTCGCTCTCCATTGCCCGTGGCGAGATGGTCGCGCTGATGGGTGTCTCGGGTTCCGGCAAGACAACTTTAATGAACCTTCTAGGCTGCCTGGACCGG
>JANXQG010000364.1 GCA_025356915.1 Planctomycetota bacterium
AAGGCAAACTCGTCGCCTTTCCTACGGAGACTGTCTATGGATTAGCGGCCAGTGCCTTGGACGAGCAGGCGGTCGAGCGTTTGGCCACGATCAAGGGACGCAAGCAGGGCCATCCGTTGACCCTGGCGATCAAGAGTGCCGATGAAGCTCGAGACTACGTGCCCGACCTGACCCCGTTGGCCCAGCGTCTGGCTCGCCGCTGCTGGCCTGGCCCAGTGACGTTGGTCCTCGACGATTCGCATCCTGACGGCCTCACCCGGCACCTGCCTGGCAAGGTTCTCGACTACGTGGCGCCGACCAAAACCCTCGGCCTCCGTGTGCCCGGCCATCAAGTCTTGTTGGACGTGCTGCGGATGCTCGTTGGTCCTTTGGTCTTGACCAGCGCGAATCACACGGGCGGGGTCGAGGCGGTCAACGCCCGCGAGGTTCTCGATGTGCTTGGCAACGACCTCGACCTGGTGATTGACGACGGCCCATGCCGCTTCGGCGAGCCATCGTCGGTCGTCCGCATCCACGGCAACCGCTACGAGATTCTGCGTGCGGGCGTGGTTCCAGAAAAGACCTTGCAGCGGCTTTCCAGCACGATGATCCTTTTCGTATGCACGGGCAACACCTGCCGCAGTCCCATGGCGGAATTGATCTGTCGGCAGGTACTGGCCAGGTGGCTGGGTTGCGAGATTGGCCACATGGAAGACCGTGGCGTGTTGGTCATGTCAGCCGGAGTGGCGGCCATGCTCGGCGGCCGCGCGGCCCACGAGGCCGTTGAGGTGCTGGCGAAAATGAATCTGGACTTGTCGGACCATGAGACTCAGCCACTGACCGAGCCGCTAGTCCGCCATGCCGACCTAATTTATGCGATGACTCGTACCCATCGCGAGGCGATCTTGGCCCAATGGCCTTCGGCCTCCGAACGAACTTTTCTCCTCTGCGCCGACGATTCGGATGTTTGTGACCCGATCGGCGGACCTACGGATCGTTACCAGCGTTGCGCTGCACAGATCCGCGCGGAATTAGAATTGCGACTCAAACAAATCCTACAATTGCTTGGCTAAGGATAGGTATTCATGCGTATCGCTGTTGGTGCTGACCACCGTGGTTATTCGATTCGCGTGCGGATTATCGATCTTTTGAGGCAATTGGGCCACGACGTCGAAGATATGGGTACCTACACCGGCGAGGCCATCGATTATCCTGACATCGCTGCCCGGGTGGCTCGCAAGGTCAGCCATGGCGAGGTCGATCGCGGCATTCTGATTTGCGGAACCGGACTGGGAATGTGCATCGCGTCAAACAAGTTCCCCCGCGTCCGCGCGGCCCCCTGTCACGACGATCTCACGGCCGAAATGAGTCGCCGCCATAACGACGCCAACATCCTCTGCCTCTCCGCCGACCTGCTTGGCGAGCGGCTTGTCGATCGCATGATCGAAATCTGGCTCAATACCTCGTTTGAAGGCGGCCGCCACGCCCGGCGGATCGCCAAGATTTACAATCTTGAGGCCGAGATTCACGCCGAGGAGCAGGCTGACCCCACGGAAGAGGGCTAACCTTGCCTTCAAGCTGCATCAACCGTGCGGTCTGTATCGGCAGCTTCCCGAAAATATTGGCGATTTTTGCCATTTTGTCGCGGACAATTCTTGGAGTTTCCCGGCAGTCTTGTTAAATTACTATCTATGCGGACTGCATCCGTCGCCCGCTGTGAATCGACGCCTTTTCTGGAAACCGTTCAAGATCCTGCACCATGCAAAATCCTCAACCGTCCCAGTTCGATGAAGTCGACCAGTTAATGCGCAACGCGGAACTCCGCGACGAATTGGAGCGCTATGTCGACGAATCAATCACCCGGGTGAATGTCCGACAATTGACCCTGGCCGCCGAAAACGACTTTCTCGCGAGCATGCTCGACTGGGAGCAGGCCCCGATCCTACCAATCTACCGCTGGTTCGATCCCGAGTTACGGGCACCCCGGCCGGAAATGCTCAACGACGCCAGCTTGGAATCAATCCTCTGGGACGTCATTCGCAAGCTGCATCAGAAACGGATCGTACTCGACTTCACCGATCACTTGAGCGACCGGGATCTTTATTGCCTAATCTATCGCGACATTCTCCCCGCGAGAGAGAAGAAGCTCGATCACATGAACCATTATTTGCACTGGGATTGCACTGGTCCTAGCGGCGATCCGGACGTATGGCTGAGATTTTACGCCAGCGACGAGGAGCGTGAGGAATGGGCCGACAGCTACGGTCAGTCGCTGCCCGAGCGAGAAGTACCGCCCTATCCGCGAATCCTGCCACAGGAGATGGGACAGGGGTAGATTACCTTTCCGTGGCAGTTCTCCTCATGGAACTAACCCAATTCTTCGGTATTCCTTCCCCCGGTCTCGATGCGGCTGACGCCCTGATCTTGCCCTGGCCGCTCGAGAAGACCGTCTCCTATGGCACGGGTACGCAGAGCGGTCCAGGGGCTATCATCGAGGCCAGCCGGCAGATCGAGCTGTTCGATGAAGAAACGCTCATCGATTTTCAAGAGCGGCCACGGTTGCATACGCTCGAACCCATCGAGGTCGATGCCGCAATGCCCGCCGACCGCCTACAGGAACACTTAGCCGCGGTGGCCCATACTATCGCTCGCTTCCGCGAGCGATTCCTCGTCACCCTCGGCGGCGAGCACTTACTGACCTACGGCGTTGTGCTGGGCTTGGTTGACAATCCGGCCGATTTGACGATCGTGCAGATCGACGCCCATGCCGACCTAGCCGACGAGTTGGGGAAACGCCGTTGGTCGCACGGCACTGTCATGCGGCGGCTCTGGGAGCGCGGCTGCCGCCTCGTCCAGATCGGCATCCGCAGTCTTTCCAAGGCCGAGCATGAATTGATCGAGGACAGTCCGCGGATCGAAACCTTCTTCGCCCACAATCTGACCCGACGTTGGGTCGAGCTTCTGGAATTGCTGGCCCGCATCGAAGGTCCAGTCTACTTGTCGCTGGACGTTGACGGGCTCGATCCGTCGATTATCCCCAGCACGGGTACTCCGCAACCCAACGGTCTTTCGTGGCAGCAGACGATGGAGCTGATTCGCACCGTTGCGGCCGGGCCAAACGACTGGATCGGGGCTGACGTCGTCGAGTTCATTGCCTCACCGCATCCGCCCGGCTGCGATATCACCGTCGCCCGGCTGGTGATGAAGATACTCGCCTACTCGGCCTTGCGGGTGGGCGTACGGGAATTAAACGAATCGCCTTCAGACGTGGCTGGCTGATCCCCCATACCATTCGCAGGGGAACCCGGCCGCAGGCTGAATTTCTTCGCGGTCGGATCGACAACATCGGCACCCTCGGCACCCACCTGTCGCAATTTGGCATTGCCCTACTAGGCCTTATTTGCTACAAGACGCATCGGGCAGTTTTCCAATGCCCCTGATAGACATCGGAATCTTCTTTTCAGGGGTCCGCCAACTGGCAGCAGCGATACGATACTATAACCAGTTTGAACGATCGATGAGCCACACTCGGCTTTCCCAATCTGGATTCGTGGAGACGGACGCGTTGCCGGCCGCCATCAACCCCTCCCTGCGCATCAAGTTTTGTGGGCCGATCCACGGGGCAAGCGGCTATTCTGAATTGAGTCGGGCTTGCGTGCTGGCACTGCACCGGGCGGGGATTCCAATTCAGGTAGAATCTGCTCATTTTGACAATTGCCGTCCGGAACTTGGCACGATGGCACAGATCTTCCATCAGCTCGAATTCAACAGCATCGACTACAACGTCAAAATCCTCAATCTGACGCCCGAACAGTGCGTGTTGTTTCGTGAGCCGGGCTGCATCAACATCGCCTACACGATGTTCGAGACCGATCGCATCCCTCACGAATGGGTGGAAGCATGTAACCAGCTTGACGGTGTAATCGTGCCGAGCAATTGGTGCCGGCAGGTGTTTGAATCGTCAGGAGTGCGAGTGCCGCTGCGGGTTGCGCCGCCGGGCATCGAGGTCGATGCGTTCTCCTCGGACCATTGCGGAAAAAGGCTGCAAGGACTCCCCCAATCCGTGCATCGTCAGTTTGCTCGCGATCTGCGCCCCGAAAAATCGAGCCTCTGGAATTGGCTGGGGATTGGCCGTGGCAAAGCTGCCTGCCAGCCGGGACGTCCACTCGATTTGCAGCGGGCATTTAAGTTCTATTCAATCTTCCAGTGGAGCGAGCGCAAGAACCCTCGCGGCTTGCTCGAAGCCTACTTCGCCGAGTTCCATCGCGACGAAGACGTCTGCCTAATCTTGAAGACTTACGGGCGAAATTTCAGTCCAGCCCAAGGAAAGTGGGTCCGACAACAGGTCGAAGCGGTCCGTCGGTCGATCTGCTTGCCGAGCTACCCGCCCGTACTACTGATTACGGAAATGCTCTCCCAGGAGGAAATCCGCCAACTGCACGCCTCGTGCGATTGTTTTGTCTTGCCCCACCGCTCCGAGGGGCTTGGGTTACCACTCCTGGAGGCCATGGCCGCCGGCAACCCGCTGATTACGACGCGCTATTCAGGAAATACCGATTTCACTCGCGACGATAACTCATTGCTGCTCCCCTATCAGCTCACGCCTGTATTCAACATGAACTGGAGTCGCTGGTATCGCGGCGACATGATGTGGGCCGAACCCGATCTTGCGGCACTGCGGACACGCATGCGCCAGGTGCATGAAGATCGCGAGTTGGCCAAACAGCTCGGAAATCGAGGGCGATATTTCGTGAGGGCCGAATTTAATTGGGGCACGAGGCTGAACATCTTCTTGTCCGCTGTTCGCGATATCGCGGCGAGGTACCAATGAAAAGCAACCGCCCGCCAGAATATCAAGTAGGTCAGGCATTCCAGCCTGACTTTGCCCGGTTCACTGTCAGGCTGAAAAGCCTGACCTACCGCCGTTTTGACATCTTGGCGAGGTGCCAATGAAAAGGCACGAACCCCCCATCACCACCCGGGAAAGCTCCGTTGCTGCGCAGGAGCGGGAACGCGGCCGTCGCTGCGCCTTGAAATACTGCGGGCCAGTCTTCGATCCGTCGGGCTACGCCGAATTCGCCCGTGGTTTTGTCAAAGAACTTGATCGCTCGGGGATACCGATCAGCCTTGAGGTCGTGAGCTACGACAAGGGGCATCCCGATCTGGGCGTTGACCGCGAGTTGTTTGAGAACCTACGGCACCGAGAGACCGACTACCGCGCCAAGATCATCAATGCGAACCCCGATTGCTTCCGAAGCCGGTTCGAGGCGGGTTGCATCAATATCGGCTTCACGATGTTCGAGGCGACGCGCATCCCCGCGCGTTGGGTGCAGGCGTGCAATGAAATGGACGGCATCCTGGTTCCGTCTTCCTGGAACCGCGCGGTCTTCGAGGAGTCGGGGGTCACGGTCCCCGTGCGAGTCGCTTCCCCGGGAATCGATCTCCCGCGCCGCGAATCGCCGCCGCAAGACGCGACCGGGCAGACGATCCGGTTCCGCAGGTTACTGGAACAACCGTTGCGCGTGCGTGGAAAGATCAGGTTGCCGCGTCTATTCCGACGTCTGGCCTCCCGCTGGCAGACGGCACGGATCTCGGATCACGCCAAGGCATTCAAGTTCTATTCGATATTCCAATGGACCGAACGAAAAAATGCCCATGGTCTTCTTCGGACCTATTTGTCCGAATTCAGGAAGACCGACAACGTCTGCTTGGTCTTGAAGACTTATCGCAAAAACACCACGGCTGCGGAACAGACGCGTGTCGCGGAGGAAGTCGTGGCGGTTCGCGATTCGATGCAGTTACCCGATCATGCTCCCGTTCTGCTGATTAGCGAACTGTTGTCGCAGAGCCAAATCCACTGGCTGCACCATGCTTGCGATTGTTTCGTGTTGCCGCACCGGGCGGAAGGTTTCGGGATGCCGCACATGGAGGCGATGGCGCACGGCAATCCGGTCATCGCCACCGGGTTCTCCGGAAATTTGGACTTCATGGACGCCAACAACAGCATTCTGTTACCCTACCAGCTTCGTCCGGTGGTCGGCATGGGCGGAAACAACGTCTACGAGGGCGACATGATGTGGGCCGATCCCGACTTGGGGGCCTTGCGGAAAGCAATGCGCAAAGTCCACGCCGATCGGCAATATGCCATTCGTTTGGGACAGCAAGCAAGAAAACAGATGCGATCCAACTTCGGTTGGAGCGAGCGAGTGAGGCAGTTTTTGAACGCCGTCAACGAAATCATTGCGATGGCAGAATTGCGCGACGGCGCAGCCAAGGATAGCAGACCATCGCGAACAGCGGCCGCATGAATGCCGTGCCCGAGAGAAAAAATTTATCAATCCCACTACTAGGAAATGGAATTCCGAGGGGTCTATGAAAAAAGTAGCATTGGTTACGGGAGTTACCGGACAGGATGGATCCTATCTTGCAGAGTTTCTTCTGGAAAAAGGGTATGAAGTCCATGGCCTGGTCCGGCGAACCTCTCACTTCAATCGTGCGCATATTGAGCGGACGTTACAGGAGGCTCGTGGCAAAGGCCAGAAGTTCGAGTTGCATTACGGCAACATGACCGACACGGGCAGTCTGAATCGCATCCTCACCCTGTGCAAACCGTGCGAGGTCTACAACCTTGCCGCGCAGAGCCACGTTCGCATCTCCTTCGACGAGCCGGAAAACACCGGCAATGTCGATGGCCTGGGGGTATTGCGGCTCTTGGAGTCGATCCGGCAATCCAAGGCCGACGTGAAGTTCTATCAGGCGTCAACTTCGGAATTGTTCGGCAAAGTGGTCGAGACCCCGCAAACCGAAACCACTCCCTTTTATCCCCGTTCACCCTACGCCGTCGCCAAACTCTACGCGTTCTGGATCACCAAGAATTATCGCGAGGCGTACGACATTTTTACCTCCAACGGAATCCTCTTTAATCATGAATCGCCGCGGCGAGGCGAAAACTTCGTGACCCGCAAAATCACCTACACCTTTGCCAAGATCCTTGCCGGCGCCCAAGAGCCACTGAACCTTGGGAATCTCGATTCCCGACGCGATTGGGGATATGCCCCGGATTTCGTCGAAGCGATGTGGCTGACGCTACAGCACAATCAACCGGACGACTACGTGGTCGCGACGGGAGAAACCCACACGGTGCGGGAATTCGTGGAATCCGCAGCCCGCATCGCGGGGTTCGACCTGGTGTGGGAAGGGAGCGACGTCAACGAAATCGGCATCGATCGCGCAACCGGCCGAACGATTGTCGCCATCGACCCCAAATACTACCGCCCCTCCGAGGTCGATCTGCTTCTAGGTAACCCGGAGAAAGCTCGCCGAGTTCTCGGCTGGAAGCCTCGGATGCGATTCGAGCAGTTGGTGGAGACCATGATGTTGGCCGACATGGAGTTAATGAAGGTCCGTCCGGCGCACGAACGTCTGACCGTCTTTGCAGGCTTTGCCGAGGGTAACGCCCAAGGCGCGGACCAGGGTGCCGACCAGGCAACGCGGCAACGGCATGCAGCCGCCCCAACAAACCCAACTCCCCAAGAAAACACCCGCCGACGATTGGCTGTGTAAGCGACTGCGTGACGCCCCAGACAAATGAAATCCGCCAATCACCGTCTCAGACGACTAAGGAGTGCGTTAGATATGAAGGTCAAAGAATTGACGAATGCAACGATACTCCAAGGATGCCCCGATTCCAAAGCGACTCATTGCGTTCGTTCCAACTTAGCGGACATTGCCACGATGAATGGCCTAGACGGACCAGCGCGACTAACCTCACTACCCGAATGTCTCTGGGTCGTGATCGCGGCCTTCAACGAACAAAAGCGGATCGGCACCGTGCTGGACGATTTGCTGAAGATCGCGACGAACATCGTCGTGGTCGATGACTGCTCACGTGAC